>CALZAE010000018.1 GCA_945612235.1 uncultured Gammaproteobacteria bacterium
TCCACCCGTTAACTGAATGCTTTGAGCATACACCTTTTGTGAAGCAGTGAAAGCCAGTACAGATTGGATTCGCTAAAACTTTACCTGCTGATGAACTATCTCAAAACGCTGCACTTTTATATCGCTAGTGCCCTTGGTCTTTAAACACCTGCTCAAACATCGGTACTAAAAATTTATTGCCGTATTCGCTGAGGTGGTCATCATCGTAATACAGCGGACGGCCATCACGCGAGCCGTAGCAATATGTATCATCGCACAAGTACGGCAGCGGATTAAGGATCTTCACTCCACACTGCTCAGCTGCTTGGTCTTGGGCGTCCCAGACGAATTTATGGCGCTGGTGGTATTCATCTAGGGTGATTTTGACATCGTCGCTGCCACGGCCAAATAGAATATTTCTGGCCAAAGTCTTAGGTACATCAACGCCCATTTCAGGGATTGGGCGTACTAAGTAGACAGGCCTCTGCTCTGCAAGCATGCAGCTTGTTTCAATTAAAGATGCTTTAAATTGCGCCTGAAAAACAGGATTAAAGCCATCCTCTATTTCTTCAGTAAAATAAATTCTTGCTCTCCCAAGCATATTTTCAGGCTCTTCATTTCCATTAATTAAAGCCCGAGTAACTCTACTTACCATTACCAAAGGAAAATCATCAGCAGCTTGGTCAAGTTTTTGAAACACAGCGTTATTAAATTTATAACAATCACCTGTTTTCTCTAAATCATTGAATTTTGCATTTTTTAGCGTTGGACATGCGGCTCTGGCCCAATACAAAGCACTTTTTTGATTTTTCTCCGCAACAGAACCTAAGGCTGTAAAAACAGCATCAGCATGCGAATCACCAACCAAGTACACACTTAACGGAAAATCATTAAACTTGCAATCTACAGGTTCGCTTGTTTTATTGGTGACCAAATAACAATTACTTTGGTGAATATTTTTATTATTCGCTTCATTGGCTGCCATTTTAATCTCTGCTGGCAACCGCCCTTCAAAAACAAACAACCGCACTCCCACTGCTGCCGAGCCTACCAATAGGCCTGCTGCGCCCAGCACCAGCACTTGCTTAGCTAAACCTGCCTTGGTTAAGTAAATACGCGTTGGTGTTTCTATCCAGCGATAGGACACATGCCCCAGTACAAGACTCAGCGCAAAAGCACTCGCTATCCACAGCCAGTCATTATGTAAATCCGCAAAATACAACGCGACAACTAATGGCCAATGCCACAAATACAACGAATAAGAACGGTCGCCCAACCAAGTTGCGAGCGGGTTGGACATCACTTTTGCATCCGTATGCTGCGCGATAATAATGAGGACCGTGCCCAGTACGGGTAACAATGCCCATCCGGATGGCCAAGCAAAACTAGTATCAATTAAAAAGGCCGCCACAACCCACAATGCAAAGCCTAACCAAAACATCGGTTTGGAATAACGCTGCAAGTTGGGTACTTCGCGGCCAATTACAAATGCCAAACCACCAGCAACAAGCTCCCAGCCTCGAGTGGGTAACAAATAAAATGCTGCTGTCGGCTTCCAGCCACTTGCAACAATACTCAAGGCCAAAGACGCAAAACAGGCTAAACCTAGACCCCAAACGATGGTTTTCAGTTGCGGCCTGATTTTCCACAGCAACATAACAAACAAGGGAAACAGCACGTAAAACTGAAACTCAATCCCCAATGACCAAGTGTGTAACAACCATTTCTCTTGCGCTGCAGTATCAAAATACCCCGCCGAGCGCCAAAAATGGATGTTAGACAAGAAGCCTAAAGAATAAGCCGACTGCGCACCCAAAGACTGATAATCAGGTGTCGGCAACCAAAACCAGCCTAATACCAACAAGACCACCAGCAGTGCCATCAGCGCAGGCACAATGCGCCGTATGCGTGCTAAATAGAATTGCCAGATTGAAAAACTATTACTCTCTAAGCCTTTAACCACAATCGCAGTCATTAAAAAGCCGGAAATAACAAAGAAGATATCCACACCAATAAACCCAGCACTCGCACCGGGTATTTTAAAGTGGAACAGCAAAACTGCGATGACGGCCCATGCACGCAATCCGTGAATATCTTGCCGATAGGTTATAGGTGTTTTGGGAAGCTTCATGCCACTTGCAGTCCTTAGAGAATTAAAGCGCAAGCTTAGCAAAAAAGTAACTGAAAGTTATCTTTTAAAAACAACAGTGTTACCAAGCTAGTTGTTTTTACATTTAACTTCTTGTTACATGAGTGAAGCAAAATTATTTAGCCAGCGTTTACAAAACTCCATGACTTCAGGTGGGTATGAAGTACGCCCTGTTGTTCTTGAGCGCGAGTTCAATCAGCGTTACTGGGGGAAACCTGTTTCAGTGCAGGCGGTGCGTCGTTGGCTCTATGGCGAAGCCGTTCCCACCCAAGACCGCCTGCAAATACTGGCTGAATGGTTAGGGGTCGATCCCCACTGGCTGCGCTTTGGTGAAAACCTATCTGGCTCAGTACAGCAACAACGTAAACGCTGGGATGCCAAAATGACTCCCAAAGAGCGTCAAGTCATCGAGGTTTTTATGGGGTTGCCCGCTGAGAAACGCAAAATGGTTGGCGAAATCATTGAGGCTTTAGCCAAGCCCTGATTGTGCTATCTCAACACAACCTAGCTACCCGTAAATTTCAGGCAAAAAAAGACGGCTCTGAGGCCGTCTATGTATACAAGTCACTGCTCACTGTGCTTCTAACTGCCCTAAGCGCTCGAGAAACTCCGCTTCATCCAACACACTCACACCCAACTCTTGCGCGCGCGTCAGTTTAGAGCCGGCTGCACTGCCTGCTACCACGCACGCGGTCTTGGCTGAGACTGAGCCTGCCACCTTGGCACCTAACTGCTCTAAGCGCGCTTTAGCTTCGTTACGGGTTAAGACTTCGAGTGTGCCGGTCAGCACCCAGGTTTGTCCGGCGAGCGGCGCAGCTTGTACCTGTGCGCGCTGGCTGGTCCAGTGCATACCAAAGTCCAATAACTGCTGTTCAAGTTTAAGTACCCGTTCGCGCTGACCCTCTTGCTTGAGAAAGGCTTGCAGGCCTAAAGCGGCATTTTTTGCTAAACGCTCAACACTGGTTAAATCCAACCAGTCCGCAGCAAATAAAGCCTCCACTGTTTTAAAGTGCTCGGCTAAGCGCTGAGCACTGGTACGCGCCACACCGGTAATTTGAAACTGCTCAATAAAGCCTGCCAAAGTGGTGCAAGCTTGAAACTCTGCTTCAGGCTCACCGCTGTCAGTGGCCACCACGCCAAGTTCCGCCAAATCAGCCATCACCTGCTGGTTATGCGCTTCAGCAAAGAAGCTGGCAATTTCATGCGCCACTTCCGCGCCAATCTCCGGTAGCCACAATAAGGTTTGCGGGTAAGCCTGCTGTAAACGCTCAAGCGAGCCTAAAGCACGCGCCAGCACTTTGGCGGTTTCTTCACCCACATCAGGAATACCTAAAGCAAAAATTAAGCGCGCTAAACGCGGCTGTTTGCTGTTAGCAATCGCGGTGATGAGATTACGCGCGGATAAGTCAGCAAAACCATCTAGCTCGACCACTTGCTCGTAGGTTAAGCGATAGAGGTCTGCGGGTGAGGCGACTAATTTGCGCGCAACCAATTGCTCAACAATTTTGTCACCTAAGCCATCAATATCCATCGCGCGACGTGAAACGAAATGCAGCAAGGCTTGTTGTAACTGCGCTTGGCAGCTTAAACGCCCTACACAGCGCCACACTGCACCATCACTGACCACTTGCGTGCCTTTACCGCGACGCACTAATTGCGTGCGCTCCACATCAGAACCACACACAGGACACTGAGTGGGTGTGGCGATAGGCTGCGCATCGGCGGGGCGACGCTCGAGCACCACTTGGGTGATTTGTGGAATCACATCACCGGCGCGGCGCACAATCACACTATCGCCAATCATCACGCCCAAACGCGCCACTTCATCCATATTGTGTAGCGTGGCATTGGAAACCATCACCCCGCCAACATGCACAGGCTGCAGACGCGCAACGGGGGTCACGGCACCGGTACGTCCCACCTGAAACTCGACATCGAGCAACTCGGTGATTTCTTCTTGCGCAGCATATTTATAAGCAATGGCCCAACGCGGCTCACGGGCACGAAAACCCAGCTCACTTTGCTGCTCCAGCGCATCAACTTTAAACACCACGCCATCAATATCGTAGGGTAACTGCGCACGGCGCTGACCAATATCAGCGTAATAGTCTAAGCACCCTTGAACACTATTCACAACGAGCAACTCAGGACTGATGCTGATGCCCCACTGGCGCAAACGTTGCAAAGTGCTGCTGTGCTCGGCCGCTAAACCCTCGGTACTGGTGCCATAACAGCAAAACTCCAGCGGACGGCTCGCGGTAATTTTCGAGTCCAATTGACGCAAGCTACCGGCGGCGGCATTGCGCGGATTGGCAAAAGGCTTTTGCCCTGCGGCCAGTACCCGCTCATTGAGCGCGGCAAAACCGGCTTTGGGCATATAGACTTCACCGCGTACTTCTAAAGTCTCAGGCCAACCTGTGCCGTGTAATTTCAGCGGCACATTACGGATGGTGCGCACATTCGCAGTGATATCTTCACCGGTTTGGCCATCACCCCGAGTAGCAGCTTGCATCAGCACACCGTTTTGATAGGTGATGCTAACGGCTAAACCATCTAATTTGGGCTCGCAGCAATACGCCACCTGCACCCCTTGACTGAATAAATCCTGGGGCTGAGCGCTCACACCCAAGGCTTGCTCGGCACGTTGTGCAAACTCCAACACCTGCTCGGCAGCAAAAGCATTACCTAGACTGAGCATGGGCACCACGTGCTGGATTTGGGTAAAGGTATCCAGTGGCTGACCTGAGACCCGCTGCGTTGGCGAATCACTGGTAATCAGCTCAGGATGCTGTTGTTCAAGCTCGCGTAATTCAGAAAATAAACGATCGTATTCACTGTCTGGTACAGTCGGATCATCTAACACATAGTAGTTGTAGTCATAGGTGGCAATGCTTTGGCGCAACTGCTCAATACGTGTCGAAATATTCTGGCTTGTACTCATGCTCTGTACCCAAACAAAAAGAGCAGCCTAAGCTGCCCTTTCGGATATTTAAGATAAAACTAATTATAGTTTATGCATCAACTGCTGACGTTCAAAATCAGCAATGCGCTGACGGTAATGTTCAATCGTCTGCGCAGTTAGCACGCTGCGACGGTCATCTTTTAAATCACCATCAAGCTCTTTAGCGAGTTTACGTGCTGCAGCAATCATTAGATCAAAGGCTTGACGGCTATTACGCGGCCCTGGCAATGCCATAAAGAAGCACACTGCACGCGTACTAAACATATCCATATCATCTAAATCAAAGGTGCCAGGGTTGAGCGCATTGGCCATGGAGAACAAAGTATCACCATTACCTGTCATGCTTTCATGGCGATGGAAAATATCCATAGCACCAAAGCGCAAGCCACTTTCTAGAATGCTTTGTAATAAATCAGGTCCCTTAAAACCTTCTTGATTACGTGCAACCACATGAATAATCAAGATTTCTTTGTGACCATCGTCCGAGCTTTCTGTCACTTCAACATTGGGCTCTTGGTCAAGATCGTCAAAGGATTTGAGTTCAGGCTCTTTGTCATCATGAAAACGCACAGTGGCGGCATCTTGTGCACGAGGGCTACGCGTAGGAGCCTCGGCGCGCAAGCCTAAATCCGTATCATCCACTTCAACTTCACCACCAAAGGATGGCTCTTGCTTTTTAATCACGCGCGCAGGGCCTAATACCTCAGGGTTTTCCTCTTCTGGCAGATCAGCCAAATTACGGTCTAAACGAAATTTCAATGTACCTTTGCTACCGCTCATGCGGCGCCAGCCGTCAAACAAGACAGCAATGATAACGATAATGCCGATAATAAATAGCCATTCACGCAAACCGATATCCATGAAATTTTTAGACTCCTGACAGTAAAAAAGAGCTTCACAGCCCTACAAACGTGCTATTTCAACATTATTATTGATTTATTCAGCACGCACTTAAAATAAAATCCAGTGCAGCATAATGACTTTGCATTGGTAATTTACAACAAAAACAGCCAACACCCAATCAATTGTGACTATGTTAGCAAATATCATCAAAATTCGAACGGTATTAATAGCACAAAGCAAAATAATCGACACTTCAATGCACTAAAAGTCAGTAAAACATATTTATCTGCACTCTAGCTACCTAATCACTGCCCGTCGCCACCGAGTCGTACCAGCAATCAATTAGATTTTTCATAAATTAAACTGATCAGCATCTAAATATGCTGGAAAACGCTGCTTAAACTGCGCCAATTTATCAGCCTGTAACGACACATAAGACACGCCGGCCTGATCACCAGCATTTAGCAAAGTATCGCCCATAAAATCCAGCACCTGACTGTCACCACTGTATGCATAACCTTGCTGATCAGTACCGGTACGATTCACAGCGGCAACGTAACATAGGTTTTCAATAGCACGGGCAGGCAATAAACGATTCCAAGCCGCACGGCGTGCTGCTGGCCAACTGGCTAAATAAAATAACAAGTCGGTGTGCTGCGCGTCACGGCTCCACACTGGAAAGCGCAAGTCATAGCAAATCAACGGACGAATACGCCAACCTTTAAGCTCAACCTGTAACTGCTGCGCACCGGCAGTAAAGTGCTGATGCTCACCGGCCATGCGAAATAAATGGCGCTTATCATAATGCGCCAAGGTGCCATCGGGGCGCGCCCAAATCAGACGATTACGATAATCATCAGGTGCCACTTGCACAATTAAACTGCCACACACTACGGCATTTAAACGCTGGGCTTGCTCTAGCAGCCACTGAGTTGTCACACCCATTTCAGGCTCAGCTTGCGCAGCTGATTCCATCGTAAAACCGGTGTTAAACATCTCTGGCAGCAAGACCAAATCAACAGACTCAACATCAGCGAGTAAGCCGGAAAAATAAGACAAATTTGCCGCCACATCGTGCCATTGTAAAGGGCCTTGCACTATGGCCAAACGCAAATCAGCTAAGGTTGTTAAATCGCGCACAAGGTCTCTCCTGCCAAGGCCAAAGTCTCTGTGCGTTTAGCAAAGCACACGCGCAGTAAAAACTGATCTGTAGGTGGGGTCTGATAAAAAACGGATAAAGGAATACAAGCTACGCCCTTCTCTTTGGTCAGCCAGTGCGCCATGTCCACATCATTAAGGTCATCACGAATCTGGCGGTAATCCAACAATTGAAAGTAGGTGCTGGCCGTGGGCGTAAAGCTAAAGCGTGAGTCCTGTAAAGCCAAACACAGCTGATCACGTTTATCCTGATAAAAAGCAGGCAGTTCATCAACATGATGGGGATGTGCCTGCATAAAATCAGCCAGTGCATATTGCATCGGAGTCACTGCACAAAAGCTGACATACTGATGCACTTTGCGCAGCTCAGCAGTCAAATAGGCGGGCGCCACCATATAGCCGGTTTTCCAGCCGGTGACATGGTAGGTTTTACCAAAAGAACTGACAACGCACGCGCGCTGATACAGTTCCTCATGCGCTAAAACGCTGCAATGGGGCTGACCATCAAACACTAAGTGCTCATAGACCTCATCACTGAGTAGATAAATATCACGTTCGCGAATCAAGTCAGCCAATTGTTGTAAATCAGCATGTTTTAAGACTGCTCCACTGGGGTTGTGCGGACTGTTGAGAATCACCAGACGCGTTTTATCGCTTAATGCGTCGGCAAACTGCTGCCAATCAATAGAGAAATCTTGACTATCTAAAGCAATATGCACACAACGACCACCTGCTAAAGTGACTGCAGGTTCGTAACTGTCATAACAAGGATCAAAAACAATCACCTCATCGCCAACGCGTACTAGCGCTTGAATAGCACAGAACAACGCTTGGGTAGCGCCTGGGGTAATAGTGACTTCCTGCTCAGCGCACACAGGATTGCGATACAATCGCGCAATTTTGCTGGCCACCTGCTCGCGCAATGACTGCACCCCGGTCATGGGGGCATATTGATTATTGCCGGCATGCACATGACGCTCCAGCGCGTTTTTCAGTGCCGGCGGAGCATCAAAATCAGGAAAGCCTTGAGATAAGTTCAGCGCAGCATGGGCCTGCGCTAACTGTGACATCTGGGTAAAAATGGTCAAACCGACCTGCGGTAACTTAGTGTTGAGTCGCATTGTATAACTCCAAAACAGCAGTGACCGCAGTCAAACGCTAGGTGTCAACAACTCACACCTAGCTGGCTGATCACTTCTTCTTTTTACGATTATCACGCTCTTTCTTATTCGCCATCAAGCGACGCTTTTTATTCACTTGTCGTTCGCTGAGCTTGTTTTTGTTACCTTCAAAGGGGTTGGAGCCCCCTTTAAACTCAATACGAATCGGCGTACCCACCAGCTTTAACACGCGACGGTAAGTATTTTCCAAATAGCGCACATAGCTTTTTGGCACTGACTCAATCTTGTTACCATGAATCACAATCAATGGCGGGTTCGCACCACCTAAGTGCGCATAACGCAATTTAATCCGGTGACCGGCAACCATAGGCGGTTGATGCTCGCGTACCGCATCTTCAAGAATTTGCGTTAAGCGGTTGGTCGGCCAGCGCGTAATAGCTGAGGTAAAGGCGTTTTGTACAGATTTGTACAAATGTCCGACACCAGTACCGTGCAAAGCAGAGATAAAGTGAATGTCAGCAAAGTCCACAAAGTACAGACGACGCTCCAACTCTTTCTTCGCATATTCACGCTCACTGGGCTGCATGCCATCCCACTTATTCAGTGCAATAACAATCGCGCGGCCAGACTCCAGCGCAAAGCCCAACAAGTTCAAGTCGTGATCCACTACACCTTCGCGAGCATCCATCACAAAGATCACTACGTTAGCGTCTTTAATGGCCTGCAGGGTTTTCACTACGGAGAACTTTTCTACTTCCTCCGAGATTCTACCGCGACGACGCACACCAGCTGTATCAATCAGCGTGTATTTTTCATCATCACGCTCAAAGGGGATGTAAATACTGTCGCGCGTAGTACCCGGCTGATCGAACACCACCACGCGCTGCTCGCCCAGCATACGATTGACCAGCGTTGATTTACCAACGTTCGGGCGACCAATAATAGCAATTTTAATACCATCTTTCGCATCCGGACCCGGCACACGTTTCAGGTCCTGTCCTTCAACTAAGTTGTCTAAATCAACTTCATCGACAATGTCTAGAGGAAAGTCGCCCAGCCCTAATTCCATCATCTGCGTGATGCCACGGCCATTCGCCGCAGCAATAGCTACCGAGTCGCCTAAAGCCAGCGGGCTAAACTCAGCAAGGGCGATATTCTCATCGAGATGATCAACCTTGTTCACCACAACTAAAGTGGTTTTATTGCGCTTACGTAAGTGTTCACCAATCATTTGATCCGCAGGACACATACCGTCACGCGCATCAACTAAAAACAACACCACATCAGCTTCTTCAATCGCGAGAAGCGACTGTTCGGCCATCTTTGCATCAATACCTTCTTCGTCACCGGTGATACCACCCGTGTCGATCAAAATATAACTGCGATCCTGCCACTTCGCTTCGCCGTATTGGCGGTCGCGAGTCAGTCCAGGAATGTCGCCTACAATCGCATCGCGGGATCTAGTCAGGCGGTTAAACAACGTCGATTTGCCGACATTCGGTCGGCCCACCAGAGCAATTACGGGAACCATTGGCTCCTCCAGCGATAATTCAAAAAACACAAAAGCCGCTGTCGACCTAACGACAGCGGCTAAACTCTTTGTTAGATAAAAACCTATCTAACAGTTTACTTAATGGTCAAAGCACTCAGCTTGCCGCCATTTCCGTAAACATACATCCAGCCGCCAACCACTAAGGGTTGTACACGCAAGCCTTTACTGCCCAGTCGAGTACGCGCTACAAAGCGACCATCAACTTGACTCAACACATGCAAATAACCTTCAAGATCACCAACGGCGATATAACTTGAAAACACTGCAGGCGCTGATAATTGGCGACGTAATAAGGATTTATTGCTCCACATTGCAGTGGATGAACGCTCATCAATACTTTCAATAACACCATCAGCTAAACTGATATACGCATTACCAAAACCTTCTGCCGCAGCCACATAGCTGGAAGCCTCACGCTGCCAAAAAATCTGGCCACTTTGAGCATCCAAGCCTGCAACACGACCCTGATATGTGGTGACGTACAAGGTGTTACCTGACAGCAATAAGCCACCGTCGATATCTACCATACGCTCAAGCTCAGTTCGACCGCTGGCAACAGCCACGCGCTGCTCCCAAATAGGTAAGCCACGCTGCGTATCAACTGCAATAACTTTACCTGTCGACAGACCCGCATAGGCCACATAATCAGTGACTAAGGGCGCGCCTGTGCCACGCAAGGTCAGCACTGCTGGCGTACTTTCATAAATCCAGCGTTGTGCACCTGACGAGGCTTCTAAAGCGATTAAACGGTCGTCTTGTGTCTGTACCACAACCACGTCACCATTGGTTGCGGGAGCCGCCAATACTTCACTTGTCACTTTACTGCGCCACAAGTCTTCACCGGTATTGGCATCTAAAGCAATCACGTCGCCATTGAGCGTACCCAACAACACCATATCTGCACCCACGCCCACACCACCTGAAACATTCAGTTTGAGTTTACGTGTCCACACGGCTTTACCAGTAAAACGATCCAGAGCAGATACGCGACCGGTAATATCAGTCACATATAAGCGATCACCATCCACAGCTGGAGTTAAGGTATTCCACAGTTTACCCTGCCCTGCGCCAATGGATGTACTCCACTCTTTCTTTAACTGCACTTCAGCAGTAATTTTTTCTAGCGCCTGCGGTTTTAATTCTTTTTTGCTCGCGCTGCTACAGCCTGCGACCACCAGTGCTAAGGCCAATACAGCCACATACTTGTATCGTTTCAAGTTAGGCATCCTTTTCACTTAGGTTATCAAGTTTCATTAATAAGTTACCCGCAGCAGCTTCAGAAGATAAAGCTTGCTTGGCTTGCTCATAAGCCGCCTTAGCTTCCGCTGGACGTGCTAACACGACCAATGCATCACCGCGTAGTTCTTCACGGGTTGCCGCAAAAGCAGGTGCAACTTTAACATCAAGCAATTGTAATGCTTGCTCAGCTTTTTCTTGTGCTAATAACACTCGAGCTAAACGCTGGCGCGCCAATTCGGCCAAGGTGTCATTGGCTGGTTTAGCTAAAATGGCATTCAGTTCTAAACTTGCGTCATCCAACTGATTATTGTCCACCGCAACTTTAGCTGCTAATAAACCTGCGTACTGTGCATAAGCACTAGTTGCATTGACTTTCTTCAGCTCAGCTAACAACTTAGCAACCTGTTGCGCGTCAACTTGCTCGCTGGGTACTAAAGCCACATCCAGCAGCTGCTGATAGAGTACCGAGGCTGTTTGCGCCTGGGTATCTTGATGTTTTTGCCAGCCTTTCCAGCCAAACACCAGCACTAAAGCTAAAGCTCCACCGGCTAATAAAGGCTTACCGTTACGTTGCCACCATTCTTTAATCTGCGCAATTTGTTCTTCTTCAGTGTAATCGCTCACGCCAAGACTCCTATTTAGTCAACGATGCGTCGTGTTGCAGGCTGCTTTGTAAATGCTCACTTAAAGCATCCCACGCGACCGACTGTTGCTCAGCGTCAGTTCGCAGCGGTTTAATCGCAACGGTTTTGGACTCTAACTCATCTTCGCCCAATATTAAGGCATATAATGCGCCACTTTTGTCAGCTTTTTTAAACTGACTTTTAAAACTACCCGCACCGGCATTCACCTGCAAGCGCAAACCCGGTAGGCTATCACGCAATTGCTCAGCTAATGCAAGCGCCGCCAGCTCACTGGCTTCGCCAAAGGCGCAGAAATAGACATCAATCTGGCGGGATAATTCTGCAGGAATTTGGCCTAATGTTTCGAGCATTAAAATCAAACGCTCAATGCCCATCGCAAAGCCAACACCTGGGGTCGCACGGCCTCCCATTTGTTCGATTAAGCCATCGTAACGACCGCCCGCACACACAGTACCTTGCGCGCCAAGTTGATCAGTTACCCACTCAAACACTGTTTCACTGTAGTAATCCAGACCACGCACTAGACGTGGGTTAATCACATAAGGCACACCTGCAGCATCTAAACGGGCACGTAAACCGGCAAAGTGTGCCTGCGAAGCTTCATCTAGGTAGTCTTCAAGTTGCGGCGCATCACCCAGTAAGGCTTGAGTATCAGGATTTTTACTATCCAGTACACGCAGTGGATTGGTTAACACACGACGCTGACTGTCTTCATCTAACTGATCATGGCGGGCATTTAAATACTCCACCAAAGCCTCGCGGTACACAGCACGCGAGGCAGATGTGCCCAAGCTATTAAGCTCTAAAGTCACATGCTCACTGATACCCAGTTTTTTCCACAAGCGCCAGGTTAAAACAATCAACTCCGCATCAACATCAGGTCCGGCCAAGTTAAAGGCTTCCACACCGATCTGATGGAACTGACGATAGCGTCCTTTTTGTGGACGCTCGTGACGAAACATCGGGCCTTGGTACCACAGCTTTTGCACCTGACCACCGCTGGCCAAACTGTGCTCCAGTACTGCGCGCACGCAGCTTGCAGTACCTTCAGGACGTAAGGTCAACGAATCGCCATTGCGATCGGCAAAGGTGTACATTTCTTTTTCGACGATATCGGTGACTTCACCAATCGAGCGTCGAAATAACTCTGTGAACTCAACAATGGGCATGCGAATTTGACGGTAGCCATAACCATCTAACAAGTCAGCCACAGTCTTTTCAAAATAACGCCAAAGTGGTGTTTGCTCTGGCAAAATATCGTTCATACCACGAATGGCTTGTAATGGTTTGCTCACAAATATTCCTTGATAATTAACTGCGCACGATCAGTGCAGCATCGGCCGCAACTTTTTCACTGGCACGCTGGCGAATCAGTGATTCTAACTGATCCACTAAATTGTCATTATTGAGTTTACGCACAGGTTTGCCATCGATGTAGACCAAATTTGGCGATCCACCGGTCAAACCCACATGCACTTCTTTTGCTTCGCCAGGACCATTGACTACGCAGCCAATCACTGCCACATCCAGTGGTACCAACAAGTCTTCAAGGCGCACTTCCAACTCATTCATGGTTTTCACCACATCAAAGTTTTGGCGCGAACAACTTGGGCAAGCAATAAAGTTAATACCGCGTGAACGCAGTTTTAATGATTTTAAAATATCAAAACCGACTTTAATTTCTTCAACAGGATCAGCCGCTAAAGAAACACGCAAGGTATCACCAATACCTTCCGCCAGTAACATACCCAAGCCAACCGCTGACTTTACGGTACCTGAGCGCAAGCCACCGGCTTCAGTGATACCCAAATGAATCGGCTGCTCAATGACTTTAGCCAGCTGACGGTAAGCATCCACCGCCATAAATACATCTGAAGCTTTCACGCTGACTTTAAAGTCGGGATAGTTTAAACGATCCAGATGCTCAACATGGCGCAACGCTGACTCAACCAAGGCTTCAGCCGTGGGTTCACCGTATTTTTTCTGCAAATCTTTTTCTAATGACCCGGCATTGACCCCAATACGAATTGGAATGCCACGGTCACGCGCCGCATCAACAACAGCTTTAACCCGTGCTTCGTTACCAATATTACCCGGATTAATACGCAAGCAATCCACACCCAACTCAGCGACGCGCAAAGCAATACGGTAATCAAAGTGAATATCAGCCACTAAGGGTGCGTTGACTAACTTCTTAATGCGCCCAAAGGCTTCAGCTGACTCCATATCAGGTACTGAAATCCGTACGATGTCGGCACCGGCAGCTTCTAAACGCAAAACTTGCGCAACAGTCGCATCCACATCGCAGGTGTCAGTATTGGTCATACTTTGGACACTGATCGGTGCATCACCACCCACAGCGACCGAGCCCACATAAATCTTTCGTGAAATACGACGCTTAATTAAAGATTGTCCATGCATAATTATTGGCCCAATTTAATTCTGGCAGTTTCACCACGAATCGCCGAACTGATATCGACAGACTCACCATTATAAATAACACCCACACCTTTAGCGAAGCCTAGGTGCACATCTAATGGTGCCTTGCCTGTGACGCGCAGTGTTTCACCGGCACGCTTAACGCCACTGACCACTTCCTTACCGTTGGCATCAACCACGCGCAACCAACAGTCGTTTTCAAAACTCAACTGTAAGTCGCCCATGCCTGGTGCAAGCGCAGTGCTAACTGGCGCTGTTACAGCAGTGCTTGCAGTGGTTTGCTCCTCTACAGGCGCTGCAACGGGCGCTTGTGTCTCTAGAGTAGGTGTCTGTTGATTGTGTTCTGCACCTTCCTCAACAGTAGAGTTCAACACTTGCGCTTCATCGACTTCTGACAATAACTGCTCTTGCAAACTCTCTAAAGCGGGATTATCCAATGCCGCAGCGACTGCTTGATCTTCAGGCTCATCTAAAGTTTGCACATGCACTGAACCATCCGCACGCTCAACCTCAACACGCTCAAACACTGCAGCTTGATGACTCACATCTGCTTGCTCAGTGTTAAACACTTGCCACGCATAATAGATGGCGCCTAATACAATTAAGAAAACGAAGAAAACACTAAACTGCAGCATACCGCGTGAAACTCGGCGTGACTCACGCACCTGATCAACACTGCGTACTGACTTGAGTGGCATATTCAGCCCAGCATATTGATCAAACTGTTTCGCCAACTCACTGTCATCTAGGCCCAGTAATTTGGCATAACTGCGAATATAACCACGGGCAAAGGTCAAGCCGGGTAAACGCTCATATTGATTCGTTTCAAGCGCTTCGACCGCTTGCGCGGTTAAATTTAATTTATTAGCGACTTGCGTCACACTCAGACCGGCAGCAGTACGTGCATCACGTAAAATACCGCCAATCATTATTTTTCGTGTGTCTATCGCTTGTGGTGCATCACTCATCACTGCTCCGATTGATACTCTGTGTACTCAGCGCTAGCAGGATACAGGCGCTTAAGTTGCAGGCCTAAACTGGCGGCCTGATTACGATCTTGAAATATTCGTGCTAAACGCACACCTAATAATAAGCTGCGCGCCGAGTGTTCGCTTTGCTGCACAAACAACTCATAATTTTTCTTAGCGGGCACATACTCACGCCGCTCATATAACAACGAAGCCATTTCTAATAAAGCTCGAGGCTGACGCGGATTCAAACGTAAGGAGCGCTCTAAATGCTCAATCGCTAAATCTTCATCTTGCAAGCGTAAGGCCGTTAGACCTAAATTTTCAAAAACTCGTGAACGCCCCACATACATGGTGTCCTCGGCGGCTTCGGAAAACTGTTGATACGCGCCTTTATAGTCACCTTGTTCATATAAAAAACCACCGTAGTTGTTTTGAATACGTGTGTTTTTACCTTGGGCTAAAGCTTTACGAAAATGCTGGGCTGCTAAGTCGGTTTCAAGTTCATTTTGAAACACCAAAGCCAAGGCTGCATGGGCATCAGCGCTATTGGGATCAATATCTAGCGCTTTTTGTAAAGGCTCTTTGGCTTGTTCGTTAATACCTTGCTGCAAATAACCTATGCCCAGTTGAATATAAGCGTCGCGTGCTTGGCTGCGACCTTCACTGCTGCGTAATGAGGTTGAACCCGAATTGGATACGCAAGCTGTTAGCAGGCTACAACACACAACTAAAACGACCGCACGAACAATCATATCCACTCCATTAAAGCTCAACCTACAGCAGGGCCGCCAGACACAGTTCGGGTTTAGCTGTTGAGCTGGCGTACGGCAATATAACGCGCACTGCGGCGGGTACGGTCTTCAACCTGCCCCACCAATTGCCCGCACGCTGCATCAATATCTTCACCGCGCGGCATGCGCACAGTCACACTGTAACCCGCATTATGCAAGGCATCTTGAAAACGACGAATCGCATTATTACTTGGACGATCATAACCTGAATGCGGAAAAGGGTTGAACGGAATCAGGTTCACTTTACACGGCACATCTCTAAGCAATTCCACCAACTGCTCGGCATGCTCAGGTAAATCATTGACGTCTTTCAATAAAGTATATTCGATGGTTAAGTAACGCTTTTCACCCAATTTAGCGACATAACGTTTACAAGCATCCAGCACCACACTCAGTGGGTACTTTTTATTCACTGGCACCAAGGTATTGCGCAGAGCATCGTTAGGCGCATGCAAGGACAAAGCCAGCGACACATCAATATGCTCACCGAGTTTATCAATCATCGGCGCCACACCTGCAGTCGACAGAGTCACCTTGCGCTTGGAAATACCATAGCCTAAGTCGTCGAGCATGATTTTCATCGAGTCGACCACATTATCAAAATTCAGTAATGGCTCACCCATCCCCATCATGACCACGTTGGTCACGGCGCGCTCACTGGTCGCTGGAATGGAGCCAAACGATTTAGAAGCAATCCAAACTTGGCCAATAATTTCGGCACTGGTCAGATCACTGTTAAATCCTTGTTTACCTGTTGAGCAAAAACTGCAATCTAGGGCGCAGCCTGCTTGCGAGGACACACACAAAGTACCGCGTGTACCCTGTGGAATATAGACAGTTTCGACACAACTGCCTGAAGCGACACGCACAACCCATTTACGGGTGCCATCGCTAGAAATATCTTGGCTGACAATTTCTGGTCCGCGAATTTCTGCGCAAGCTTTAAGCTTTTCTTGCAGAACCTTGCTGACGTTGGTCATCGCCGAAAAATCATCTACACCAAAATGGTGAATCCACTTCATCACTTGGTCGGCACGAAACTTTTTCTCACCAATAGTGGCAAAAAATGCAATCAGTTGCTCGCGCGTTAAGCCAAGTAAATTAACTTTTTGAGTTACAGTTGTCATGGATTCACCTTTATTTACCTATCCGTTATTAACGGATACGGTCACATACTTCAGTTGCTGCGAAGAAGTATGAAATTTCACGTGCAGCAGCGGCTTCTGAATCAGAACCGTGTACAGCGTTTTCGTCGATTGATACAGCGAAGTCAGCACGGATAGTGCCAGCAGCCGCTTCTTTAGGGTTGGTTGCGCCCATCAGGTCACGGTTTGCTGCGATAGCGTTTTCGCCTTCTAGAACCTGAACAATCACAGGACCTGAAGTCATGAAGCTAACGAGGTCGTTGTAGAAAGGACGCTCTTTGTGCTCAGCGTAGAAACCGCCTGCTTCGCGTGCTGACAGTTGTACCATTTTAGAAGCAACAACACGTAAACCAGCTTTTTCAAAGCGTGAAACGATTTCGCCAACAACGTTTTTTGCAACTGCGTCAGGCTTGATGATTGAGAATGTACGTTGAACAGTCATGTAGAACTCCAGTGAATTAAGTGTTTATAAGGATTAAACCCGCGAATTATACGCGGGTTTAAGAGAAATGCGTAGCCACTGACACAGCTACTTGTTCGGCACAGGGCATTTTATCGCTATCAGTAACACGAACTCAGCGCCGCACTACTGGATTTCTTCAATCCAAGCCGCTTGAATCGCTTCGAGAACTTTCTCACCAGAGCGCTCAGGATCATCATCAAACTCTGGTAACTCAGTCACTAGACGGCGCAAATTCACAAAGTTAATAGTCAGAGGATCAATATCCTCATGCGCTTCACTGAGTTGAATCGCAATCTCTAGCACATCCACCCATTTCAACTTCATCATGATCTTCTCCTGCTTACTGACGCTCGGACACTTGGTTAATGGTGTACTTAGGAATCTCCACCGTCAAATCAGTGTCAGTCACCACTGCCTGACAGGATAAACGTGAATCTGGCTCTAGACCCCAAGCTTTATCGAGCATATCGTCTTCAAGCTCATCGGACTCTTCAAGTGATTCAAAGCCTTCACGCACAACGACGTGGCAGGTGGTGCAAGCACAAGACATTTCGCAAGCATGCTCAATCTCAATACCATTGCGCTTGGCTGCATCAATAATTGTTTCACCAGGGATTGCTTCCACGACCGCGCCTTCTGGGCAAAGCTCTGCATGAGGCAAAAAGATAATTTGCGGCATTGGGATTAACCCTCCATTTCATTAAGTAGTCGTCCAGCCAAAGCAGCTTGCACTGTGGCATCCAGACGGCGTGTAGCGAATTCATTTGTTGCATGATTCAATTGCTGCACATGGCGCGCAATCGCATTAATATCTTCAGCTTGGCGCACTGTATCCAGCGCACGCATCGACTCTTCAATCACTGCGCGCTCTTCTTGCGTCAGTAATTTTTCAGCGTCAGCCGCTAATGCTGAACGCACGGTTTCCAGCAAACGCTCAGCATCCACGCGCTGCTCTTGTAAAGCACGCGCTTGTTTATCTTGTGCAGCATTTTCAAAGGATGCTTTGAGCATGCCGCCGATTTCATCATCGGTCAGGCCATACGAGGGCTTGACCTGAATGCTGGCTTCAATACCACTACCCAACTCGCGCGCAGTCACACCGAGCAAACCATCAGCATCCACTTGAAAGGTCACGCGAATTTTCGCAGCACCGGCCACCATCGCTGGAATACCGCGCAACTCAAAACGCGCTAATGAGCGACAATCGCTGACCAACTCGCGCTCACCTTGCACAACATGCAAGGCAATTGCCGTTTGTCCATCGCGCGCAGTAGTAAATTCTTGCGCACGAGTGACTGGAATGGTGGTGTTACGCGGAATGACTTTTTCCACCAAATCACCCATAGTTTCTAAACCTAGGGATAAGGGGGTCACATCCAAGAGCAGTAACTCATCGCCCGCACGCTTATTACCCACCAAGGTATCGGCTTGAATAGCCGCGCCAATAGCTACGACTTGGTCAGGATCAATATCAGTCATGGGCGTGCAATCAAACAGTTCACCCACGCGTGTGCGCACTAAAGGCACTCGCGTTGAACCGCCGACCATCACCACCGATTCGATTTCATCCAACTCAACTTCTGAGTCACGCAACGCACGGCGGCAGGCTCGCAAACTGCGCGCAACTAACGGCTCAATCAGCTCATCAAAGGTTGCGCGGGTTAATTCACCCTGCCAATCAGCATAGGCTACAGGTACTGCGTCCTGCTCCGTCAGTGACTCTTTGGCCGCACAGGCCAGCTCAAGTAAATCACGCTGCTGACCTGGGGCTAAATCGCTGGACAAACCCGCTTGCGCGATAATCCATTGCGCGACGACATGGTCAAAGTCATCACCGCCCAAGGCACTATCACCACCGGTAGCCAACACTTCAAACACACCGCGACTCAGGCGTAAAATTGACACATCAAAGGTGCCGCCACCCAAGTCATAAATAGCGACAACGCCCTCAGCCTGCTGATCTAAACCATAGGCGACCGCAGCTGCAGTGGGTTCATTGAGTAGACGTAAAACATTTAGTCCAGCCAAACGTGCGGCATCTTTAGTCGCTTGACGCTGCGCATCATCAAAATAAGCTGGAACAGTAATCACCACGCCGACCAACTCGCCACCTAAGGCAGCTTCGCCGCGTTCGCGCAGTGCTTGTAAAATCTGTGCTGAAACCTCAACAGGGCTTTTCGGGCCTTGGACGGTTTCAATAAAAGGCATATGAGATTTGCCCGCTTGAAAGCGGTACGGCAATTGCTCGCCAAGTTGCTGTACATCAGCTAAACCACGCCCCATCAGGCGCTTAACCGACAAAATACAGTTAAAGGGATCGCTGGCAGCGGCTTCGCGCGCACTACGACCGACTTCAATATGCTCAGCGTGATAGCGCACGGCTGACGCAAGAGAGACGCGGCCTTGCGTATCAGGTATAGCTTCAGCTATACCACTGCGCACAGTCGCAACTAATGAGTTGGTAGTCCCCAAATCGATCCCGACGGCGAGGCGCTGCTGGTGAGGCTGGGGACTTTGTCCAGGTTCGGCAATCTGTAGTAAGGCCATACGGATCTTTAATCTGACAGCCTGCTTACACAGGCTTTGGGTTAATCGTCTAAGCGCTCTTCTAACTGACGCACTTCATAAAACATCTTGTCTAAAAACTGCATACGGCGCGCCAAGCGTTCGGCCTGCACACGCTGTTGCGGGTCGTTTAGACACTCTGCAAAGGCAGTATCAATTTCACTGCGCGCTTGCTTAAGCTCACGGACAAAAACAGCCAACGCATCGAGATCAGCTTGCTCTTGTAGCGTTTCAAGCTGCTCACGCCACTCCATCTGCTGGAATAAAAACTCACCATCTTGAATGGTCGTTTCTTCAGGCAACTCAGCCTGCTGACGCAACAAGTACAGAGCACGCTGCGTGGGCGATTTTAAGGTTTCAAAAGCTTGGTTGAGCAATGCTGCATGCTCAACCGCTTGACGCTGCTGCGCCGCTGAGGCGTTACTAAAACGGTCAGGGTGCACATCTTTTGCAATCTTGCGGTAGGTTGCAGCCAAGGCTTTAACATCAAGCAAAAAATCGGGCTGCAAGCCAAACATTGCAAAGTACTCACTGTGCTCAGCGTGTGCAGGACTAGACATTGAAACTCTCGCCACAACCGCACTCGCCACGCACATTAGGGTTCTTAAACTTAAAACCTTCGTTGATGCCTTCGCGGACAAAGTCCAGTTCGGTACCATCGATATAGGCTAGGCTTTTGGGGTCAATGACGACCTTCATGCCAAAGCTCTCGAACACCTCATCGTCAGGCTGCAGCTCATCAACAAACTCAAGCACATACGCCATTCCTGAACACCCAGTGGTGCGCACACCTAGGCGGATGCCTGCGCCGCTACCACGGTTTTCAAGTGAGCGCCGCACATGATTTGCTGCGGCTTCTGTTAAGCTGATCGCCATATCAAACCTCTTTGATTAAGCCTTTCTTCTGCTTGTAATCACGTACTGCAGCTTTAATCGCATCTTCCGCTAATACTGAACAGTGAATTTTCACTGGTGGCAACGCCAACTCTTCAGAAATAGTGGTGTTTTTAATCTGCTCTGCTTCTTCAATGGTCTTACCTTTCATCCATTCAGTCGCTAAAGAGCTTGATGCAATGGCCGAGCCACAGCCGTACGTTTTAAACTTTGCATCTTGAATGATGCCGTCATCGCTGACTTGAATCTGCAGACGCATTACATCACCACAGGCGGGTGCACCGACCATACCTGTACCGACGTTAGGCGCATCAGCGTCCATTTTGCCAACGTTGCGTGGATTCTCGTAATGGTCTAAGACCTTTTCACTATATGCCATGATGGTATTCCTTCTTTAATGGACAAGAATTAATGTTCTTGCCACTCAACTTTAGAGAGATCAACGCCGTCTTGGTGCATATCCCACAAAGGTGAGAGGTCACGCAAACGTGCAACTGCGTCACGAATTTGTCCTGCGGCATGATCCACTTCTTCTTCAGTGGTAAAACGACCGAAGGTGAAACGAATTGAACTGTGCGCCAACTCGTCACTGCGACCTAAAGCACGCAGCACATAAGATGGCTCAAGCGACGCTGACGTACAGGCTGAACCTGAAGACACTGCCATATCCTTAAGCGCCATAATCAGCGACTCACCTTCAACATAGTTAAAGCTAAGATTTAGGTTATGCGGGATGCGTTGGGTGGCGCTACCGTTGAGGTACAGCTCTTCCATATCGCGCACTTGGTCATAAAAACGCTTGCTTAAAGCAGCAATACGCTTGTTTTCTTCAGCCATTTCTAAGCGTGCTAATTCAAAAGCCTCACCCATACCCACAATCTGGTGAGTGGCTAAAGTACCCGAACGCATGCCGCGCTCATGTCCACCACCGTGCATTTGCGCTTCAAGGCGCACACGTGGTTTGCGGCGTACATACAGCGCACCAATACCTTTAGGGCCATAGGCTTTGTGAGCGGAGAAGGACATCAAGTCAACTTTCATCTTCTCAAGATCAACTTCAACTTTACCAGCAGTCTGTGCCGCATCAACGTGGAACATCACGCCCTTAGAGCGAGTTAACTCGCCAATGGCTGCGATATCGTTAATGGTACCAATCTCGTTATTAACATGCATGATTGACACTAGAATCGTATCTTCACGCAGTGCTGCAGCAACCATATCAGCGGTAATCAGACCATCAGCACAAGGCTCAAGGTAAGTCACTTCATAGCCTTCACGCTCTAATTGACGCGTAGCATCTAGTACTGCTTTATGCTCAAGCTTGGAGGTAACAATGTGCTTACCCTTGCTGACATAAAAGTGTGCAATACCTTTAATGGCTAAGTTATTTGACTCGGTCGCACCGGACGTCCACACGATTTCACGCGGGTCAGCATTGATTAAGTCTGCCACTTGGCGACGAGCATGCTCAATCGACTCTTCGGCGCGCCAGCCATACACGTGAGAACGTGACGCAGCGTTACCAAAGTTACCGTCCAGTGTGAGGCATTCACACATTTTCTTAGCAACTCTTGGGTCAACAGGCGTAGTTGCTGAATAGTCTAAATAAATCGGCAGTTTCATTGTAGTAACTCTCCTCACGGTCTGCGCCTTACTCACTCTAAGGTGGACGCCTGAATTTTATTTGCTACGCGCTGGTTCTGTCGCAATGCAACTTTCTGAACATCTTGGCGCGCAACCAAATCAGCTAAACTAATTCCACTTAAAAAATCGTGGATCTGCTTACTTAAATCACACCACAAGCGGTGAGTTAAACACTCATCACCACCCTGGCAGTCACCGACACCTTGACAACGTGTTGCATCAACAGACTCATCAACAGCATCAATGACTTGAACAATCTGAATATTTTCGGGTTTATGAGCCAACTGGTAACCACCACCAGGCCCCCGCACACTATGAACTAAATCACCACGGCGCAACTTAGCAAACAACTGCTCCAGGTACGATAGAGAAATACCCTGCCTTTCTGAGATATCAGCCAAAGGCACTGGACCCTCTTGCGCACTCAAGGCCAAGTCAAGCATTGCGGTCACGGCATAGCGGCCTTTAGTTGTCAGTCGCATAAAACAAATACCGTTTCAAGTAATTATCAACATGAATTATGCAATAACCCAGCAAATAGGTCAAGTATTAATCCCGATCAAATTAGTCAGGCTTTAACGTCGCACCACTTAATAGCACTGCGACACGACGCTACAAACCTCACTGCAAAATCATTCTGTACGCTCAACGCTCGCATCATCCACGGGCTGCTCTGGTCCTTTTAAACGCTCAGAGCAAGGAAAAGCACTATCGGGCAGATCGGGCAGTTTTTTGCCCTGATAATCACTACCCAAGGACTGCATAGCAGTGCACATATCCTCAAGCCGCTCCTCTACCGCCTCCAGATGATCCAGAATTTGCCCAATCGAACGGGCAACGGGGTCAGGCATATCAGCGCTCATACCATAAGCATCAAAACCAAAGCGCTCAGCCAAAGCTTGACGCTTCGCTTCTTGCTCTTCATCAGTCTTAACAATGATACGCCCAGGAATTCCAACAGCCGTAGCACCCGCCGGAACAGCTTTAGTCACTACAGCATTAGAGCCAATTTTAGCACCAGCGCCCACAGTAAAAGGCCCTAGCACTTTAGCGCCAGCCCCCACCACCACACCATCTTCGAGCGTAGGGTGACGCTTACCTTTATTCCAACTGGTGCCACCCAAAGTTACGCCTTGATATAAAGTAACATCGTCACCCAACTCAGCGGTCTCACCGATCACAATCCCCATACCGTGATCAATAAAAAAACGACGACCGATCTTAGCCCCAGGGTGAATCTCGATACCGGTCAACCAGCGCCCTAAGTTAGACACCATACGCGCTAGCCACTTCCAATTACGCACCCATAATCCATGCGCCAAGCGATGCAACCACACCGCATGCAACCCCGGATAACACGTTAAGACCTCAAACGCATTGCGCGCCGCTGGATCACGACGAAACACACTTTGAATATCTTCACGCATACCTTTAAACATGCTCACCTCGACGCTGAATAACTTCACCACGCGCAGCTTTTTGAGTTTCAGTCAAAATGCCGCGCAAAATATTGACTTCAGATTTTTTCAACTGACTGCGACCATAAATACGACGCAAGCGCGCCATTAAATGGCGTGGCTTCTCAGGATCAAGAAAATCAATCTCGACCAACGTTTCCTGCAAATGCTCATAAAACAATTCTAAAGAATCATGCGTAGCAGGCGCAGCACCGAGCATACCAGTGGCCTCAACTTCAGGCATATGCGTTGGCTGCTGGGTCTCTTTAAGCCACGTCATACGCACTTCATAGGCCAGCACTTGTACCGCAGTCGCTAGATTTAACGAGCTAAACTCAGGATCCGAGGGAATATGAATATGGTACTGACAACGTTGCAACTCAGCATTGGTCAACCCCGCATACTCGCGACCAAACACCAGCGCAATTTCAGCATCATGATCAGCCTGCCAAGTCTGCAGGCATAAATCAGCCGCTTCGCGCGGATCAACCAGCGGCCAAGGAATACGGCGATCACGTGCACTGGTACCTAAAACCACACTGCACCCACCCAGCGCTTCTTCTAAGGTGCTGACCACCCGTGCATTATCTAAAACATCATCAGCCCCAGCCGCGCGCGAGTTAGCATCGGGATGCGGGTATTTCTCAGGATCAACGAGTACCAAGGACTTGAGCCCCATGTTTTTCATCGCTCGAGCGGCACCACCAATATTGCCTGGGTGACTGGTGTTAACTAAAACCACGCGAATTTTTTCCAGCACAGGGATCTCCAACGATCTATTCAAGACGGGTTATTGAAACAAAGAACATAAGCTTACCGAAGCCTCCGCCATCCCGCTACGAAAAAGAACGCCACAAGAGAACACATCCTGTTTTGTTTCTGATAGAATTTGCAGTCTTCTTTAACAACCTCCGGTGACTTTTCATGCAGCCTATGCTGAATATCGCGCTGCGCGCTGCTCGTAGCGCGGGCGAATTAATTGTACGTTCGATTGAACGCTTAGACACGATCTCGGGTAACGAGAAAGACGCAAAAGATTTCGTCACCGAGATTGATCGTGCAGCCGAACAAGCAATTATTACCGCAATCCTCAAAGCACACCCTGACCACGGCATCCATGCTGAAACAAGCAGCAGTATTGCCGGCCAAGGTGAAGGCGCTGATTACCAGTGGATTATTAAATCCCTTGATGGTGCAACTAACTTTATCCGTGGCGTACCTCATTTCGCAGTCAGCATTGCCTGCAAATACCGCGGCCGTCTTGAGCATGCAGTAATCATTGATCCTGTGCGCCAAGAAGAATTCACCGCCAGTCGTGGCCGTGGTGCAGCGTTCAATGGTCGCCGCATTCGTGTGAGTAAACGTAAAACACTTAACGAAGCACTTTTAGCTACTAACTTGCCATTTCGTGAAGGCCACACCGACCATATGGAAAACTATATGTCGATGTTCACCAGCCTCGCCACGCAGTCAGCCGGCATCCGTACCGCTGGTATAGCCAGCCTCGACTTAGCCTATGTTGCTACAGGTCGTTACGATGGTTTTTGGAGCTACGATCTTTCTGAAGCAGATATGGCAGCTGGCGTGCTTATCATTCAAGAAGCAGGCGGCCTAGTCAGTGATTTCAATGGCGGCTATGATTTCTTAGATCGCGGCCATTTAGTTGCCGGTGGTTCAAAATGCTTTAAAGCCATCCTCACTAGTGTCCAGCCTTATATACCGCACAGCTTTAAGTAACTTATAAAGTACCGCAAAAAAAAGCGCCTAAATAGGCGCTTTTTTGATCTTTAATTCATGTTCTACAGCTTAAAAAGCCACTTGCGACAAGATCACACGACCTTGATCATCAAGCTGTAATCGACGACCTGGATCTTCATCCATACGCACTGTGCGCACTTTGCCATCCAGCTCATAACTGACATCATAACCCGCTACTTTTTCACTGATGTCATACTCAGTATTACAACGACGCTCAGTTGTCGTATACGTATTATTCTGCTGTAAATGCTCTTGGGTTTTATTACCGGCGTAACCACCACCTACGGCACCCGCAACAGTTGCGATTTTCTTACCGTTACCGCCACCCACCTGATTACCCAACAAGCCACCCACCACTGCACCTACTGCACTACCGACAATACGGTTTTCATCCTTAATGGGCTTGCGCTTAGTTACAGTGACATCACGACATTCTTGACGTGGTGTTTTAACAGTCTCCTTAATTGGCTTGACCGCGACCACTTCTGCATAACTGGGGCCACTGACCAAGTTATAGGTTGCATATGCACCACCTGCCGTAACAGCAACCGCACCTAAAACACCACCAATCAACATTGACTTATTCATATTATTTCTCTCAAGTAACAACGGTTCACATTGGTTTAGGCACAAAAAAGCCGCACAAGTTCAAACCTGTACGGCTTTTAATTCAACCCAACGACCTAATCGCTTCAGAGCTTCATATCAGCTCGATAACATCAAGGCGTTTCATCTACTTCTTCGCTACTCACCGGCGGAATCAAGTCTTCTACAGTCAATTTCAACCACAACAGGAAGATACTCGCGATATACACCGACGAATAAGTACCGGCGGTAATGCCAATAAACAATGCAAAAGCAAAGCCCCAGAGGTTATCCCCGCCAAAAACCAATAGCGCACCTACAGCTAACAAAGTCGAAATCGACGTCGCCAAAGTACGCAACAGCGTTTGGGTTGTGGAGATATTGATATTCTCGATCAGTGGTGTATTACGCAAGAAACGGAAGTTCTCCCGAATACGGTCAAATACCACAATGGTATCGTTGAGCGAGTAACCAATAATCGCCAAGATTGCAGCCAACACCGTCAGGTCAAAAGTGAACTGAAAGTAGGAGAACACACCCAAGGTGATAATCACATCATGGAACAAGCCCACAATAGCGCCGACACCAAACTTCCACTGGAAGCGAAAACCTAAGTAAACCAAGATGCCAGCTAGCGCCAGCAACATACCTATGCCGCCTTGATCACGTAACTCCTCACCTACCGCAGGCCCCACGAACTCAACGCGCTTGACCGTCACTTTACTAGCAGCATCCAGACGCAACACATCAGCCACTTGATTACCCAAGTCAGGGTCATCACCTGGCATACGCACCAGCACATCATTCACAGCACCAAAACTCTGCACCACAGCATCCGGGTAGCCACCCGTTTGCAACTGGCTACGAATCTTATTCAGGTCTGCATCTTGCTCATAATTAAGCTCAATCAGCGTACCGCCGGTAAAGTCCAAACCAAAGTTCAAGCCCTTCACTGCCAAGCTACCAAGTGACGCTAGGATCATTAGCAAACTGAAGGCAAACGCCAAGTGGCGCACCCCCATAAAGTTAATTACACGTTTCATATTCGCCATATCCTTAAATCCACAGCTTCTTCAGGTCACGGCCACCGTGTGTCAGGTTAACCATGGCTCGTGTCACCATAATTGCAGTGAACATTGAAGTGACAATACCCAACGACAAGGTCACCGCAAAGCCCTTAATTGGACCGGTACCCATTGCAAACAGGATAGCGCCCACTAAGAGCGTGGTTAAGTTACCGTCAACAATGGCTGAGTACGCTTTATCAAAGCCCTCATGAATAGCGCGCTGCACTGACATGCCGTTAGCAATTTCTTCACGAATCCGTGAGAAAATCAGCACGTTGGCATCAACAGCCATACCCATAGTCAAAACAATACCTGCAATACCTGGCAAGGTTAGCGTGGCACCCAGCAGAGACATCATCGCCAACAAATTGACCATATTCAGGCTTAAAGCAACAACTGCCAGCACACCAAACGCCTTGTAGATCAAGACAATGAAGATGGCGACAAACAAGAAGCCCCACAAGGCAGCCTGCACACCCAGCTGAATATTTTCAGCACCCAGACTTGGACCAATGGTGCGCTCTTCAGCAAAGTACATCGGCGCTGCTAGACCACCCGCTCGCAATAACAGCGCCAACTCTGAAGACTCACCTTGACCATCCAGACCGGTAATACGGAACTGACTACCCAGCGCTGACTGAATCGTCGCCAAGCTGATCACGCGCTTTTCTTCTTTGAAGGTTTGTACCGGCACTTCTTTTTCAACACCATCTACCATTTGCTTCACATAGCGCGTGGTTGGACGCTGCTCGATAAAGATCACCGCCATACTACGGCCAATATCATTGCGCGTGGCACGATTCATCAACTCACCACCGTGACCATCCAGACGGATATTCACTTGTGGACGACCATTTTCATCAAAACTGGCTTGCGCATCAGTCACTTGGTCACCGGTGATAATCAGGCTGCGCTCCAAAGCAACAGGCGCACGACCTTCTTCACGGAACTCATACATTTCAGTGGTCGCGCGTGGTGCATCAGCCACTGCAGCTAAACGGAACTCCAGGTTTGCTGTTTTACCCAAAATACGCTTGGCTTCAGCGGTATCCTGCACTCCCGGTAGCTCAACCACAATGCGATTGGCACCCTGACGCTGTACCAAAGGCTCCGCCACACCCAACTCATTCACCCGGTTACGTACCGTGGTCAAGTTTTGCTTAATTGAGTACTCACGGATTTCAGCAATTTTAGTAGGCAGTAAAACTAAACGCAGTACGGGTTTATCATTGCGCTCTGCGACAGTCATTTCAAAATCAGCAAAATCTTTGCGAATCAAAGTCCGCGCCTGACCTAAGGTTGCCGCATCGTCAAAGCCCAACTGGATACCGTTTTCAATACCCGGCAAGCTGCGATAACGCACACGCTCTTTACGTAAAACTGTTTTAATTTCGCTTTCATGCACCTTAATACGTGCTGAAATTGCTTTATCCATATCCACTTCTAACAAGAAGTGCACACCACCAGAGAGGTCAAGACCCAGTTTCATAGGGCTTGCACCGAGGCTACGCAGCCATTGCGGTGTAGTTGCGGCAAGGTTCAAGGCCACAACATATTCATCACCCAGAGCTTTGCGCACGACTTCTTTAGCGGGTAATTGATCGTCACGGCGCTCTAAGCGTAATAAACCGCCACGCGTTTCTACTGCCGAACTTTTAACGCTGATTCCTGCCGCTTGCAACGCAGTGGTTGCACGGTCAAGATCAGCCTGTTCAATCTGTAAGGCACTGCTAGCACCGGTCACTTGAATCGCCGGATCATCCGGAAACAGGTTAGGCGCAGAGTAAATAAAACTGATGGAAAGGATCGCTACAATCAGCAGATACTTCCACAAAGGATACTTGTTGAGCATGACACCGCCCGCTTGTGTGGCCGCAATACATCCAGCCAAAACTAATCGAATATAACGCAAATCGGGCAGCGCACCTCAAAGTGTGTTTATTCACACACTTTAGATGCAACCGCCCGTTACAAAAAACACTTAAATAGCTTTTAAGGTGCCTTTTGGCAATGCTGCGATAACTGCGCTTTTTTGAATTTTCAGCTCAACTGTATCTGAAGCTTCAATCACTAAGAAATCGTCAGTCACTTTAGTCACTTTTCCAGCAATACCGCCACTGGTTACAACTTCATCACCTTTTTGCAAGCCACCCACCAAGTTACGATGTTCTTTGGCACGCTTAGCTTGTGGGCGCCAGATCATCAGGTAAAAAATTACCAAAAAACCAGCCAACAAAATAAACTGCATATATTCGCCACCTGGAGGTGCGCCAGCCGCAGTATCAGCATAAGCTGCAGAAATAAAGAAATTCATAAACCACTCCTATTCAAAAAAGACATTAGTGCCTGTTAATCATTCAATGGCGGCGTAGGTAAACCACGACGCGCATAAAACCCATCAACAAAGTCGCTCAATGTACCTTGTTGGATAGCCTCTCGTAAACCCGCCATTAGGCGCTGATAGTGTCGCAAATTATGTATTGTATTGAGCGTACCGCCTAACATCTCACGACACTTATCCAAATGATGCAAGTAGGCACGTGAAAAATTCTGGCAAGTATAGCAATCACAGGTCGCATCAAGTGGTGAATCATCATAACGATGCGTCGCATTACGGATCTTAAGCACACCCGTATCAGTGAACAAATGACCATTACGCGCATTACGCGTTGGCATCACACAGTCAAACATATCAATGCCGCGGCGCACGCCTTCGACTAAATCTTCAGGCTTACCCACACCCATTAAATAGCGTGGCTTTTCGGGCGGCATATGCGGTGGCAAGAAGTCCAAGATACGAATCATATCTTCTTTAGGTTCGCCCACCGATAAACCACCAATCGCCAGGCCATCAAAACCGATTTCGCATAAACCTTCTAACGAGCGCAAACGCAACTCTTCGTGCATACCGCCCTGCACAATACCAAAGAGCGCTGATGGATTATCACCGTGGGCGATTTTCGAACGCTTAGCCCAACGCAGTGACAGCTCCATGGATTTCTCAGCCGTTGGCACATCGGCAGGATACGGCGTGCACTCATCAAAAATCATCACTACATCCGAGCCCAGCTCGCGCTGCACTTGCATGGACTCTTCTGGCCCCATAAAAACTTTGGCACCATCCACAGGCGAAGAGAAATACACACCCTCTTCTTTAATCGTGCGCATAGCGCCCAAACTAAAGACTTGGAAGCCACCCGAATCCGTCAAAATCGGCCCTTTCCATTGCATAAAATTATGCAAATCGCCATGTTCTTGAATGACTTTAGTACCGGGACGTAGCCACAGGTGAAAAGTATTACCCAGAATCATGTGTGCACCAATGGCTTCAATATCGCGCGGCAACATGCCCTTAACAGTGCCGTAGGTACCTACTGGCATAAATGCTGGGGTCTCGACCACTCCGCGCGGAAAAGTTAAACGTCCACGGCGCGCACGACCATCGGTCGCTAATAAATCAAACTGCATAAAAGACATGCATCACTCCTTAGGACTGCGCGGTTGTGGATTGCGCGTAATAAACATGGCATCGCCATAACTGAAGAATCGGTACTTGTGCTCCACGGCACTGCGGTACGCATCCATAATTTCTGGATAACCAGCAAAGGCTGCAACCAACATTAAAAGAGTCGATTCCGACAAGTGAAAATTGGTGACCAAGGCATCTACCACATGAAAGGGTCGCCCGGGGTATAAAAAGATATCAGTTTCGCCAGCAAAAGCTTGAATCTCACCGGTCGCTTGGGCAGCACTTTCTAATGAGCGCACACTGGTAGTTCCCACAGCAATCACCCGACCACCGCGCGCTTTACAGGCTGCGATTGCGTCGACCACCTCTTGTGATACCTGCAACCACTCATGATGCATGATGTGATCTTCAAGCTTATCCACACGCACCGGCTGGAAGGTGCCAGCGCCCACGTGCAAGGTAACAAAAGCCGTCTCTACGCCAAGCTCTTGGATATTGGCCAACATCTGATCATCAAAATGCAGCCCCGCAGTAGGTGCAGCAACAGCACCAGCATGCTCAGCATACACAGTCTGATAGCGCTCACGGTCATCCAGCTCGTCGGCGCGCTCCATATAAGGTGGCAACGGCATATGGCCGATGCGCTCGAGCAAGGGTAAAACCGGCTCAGAGAACTGCCATTCAAATAAACTATCGTGGCGGGCTAATAAAGTTGCTTGCGCTCCGTCATCCAGTTCAATAGTGCTACCCACCTTAGGTGCTTTGCTCGCGCGCACATGTGCCAGTACACGATCAGTGTCAAGCACACGCTCAACCAGCACCTCAAGCTTGCCACCAGTCAGTTTCTTGGCAAACAAGCGTGCCGGAATCACCCGTGTATTATTAAACACCATTAAGTCGCCGGGGCGTAGATAAGTGAGTAGATCCGTAAATTGCTGATGAGCAATAGCACCACTGGGGCCATCGAGCACCAACAAGCGGCTGGCACGGCGCTCAGCCAACGGATAGCGAGCAATCAGCTCATCAGGTAAGTCAAATTGGAAGTGTGAAACGCGCATAATCGTTATCATTTATAGACGGGCGCAAAGTTTAACGGAAATAATTGCATCTGACCATGCGAAAACATTTGACCGATCGATAAAGCCTCTATACAATCTCGCGCCATGCCTCGGTGGCGGAATTGGTAGACGCAGCGGATTCAAAATCCGCCGTTGGTAACAACGTGGGAGTTCGATTCTCCCCCGAGGCACCAATTTCTTTAGCCCTTAAGTCTTCGGACTTAGGGGCTTTTTTATGTCTAAAATTCACCTATTGCGCGGCTTACAGCCTACTCAACCACTCATTCGCACTCA
>CALZAE010000019.1 GCA_945612235.1 uncultured Gammaproteobacteria bacterium
AGAGTTGCTTGTTTGATGCAATGGGCGCACTGTCTACGCAGTATAACGACACCCCTGAAAAAGCTTCACGTGCTTACGACAGCAAGCGTGATGGTTTTGTAATTGCCGGCGGCGGCGGTATGGTTGTCGTTGAAGAATTAGAGCACGCACTCAAGCGCGGCGCGAAAATCTATGCTGAGATTGTTGGCTACGGCGCAACATCTGACGGCTACGACATGGTTGCTCCAAGCGGCGAAGGCGCAGTACGTTGCATGCATCAAGCTCTAGCAACAGTTGATACGCCGATTGATTACCTCAACACCCACGGCACTTCAACGCCAGTCGGTGATGTAGCTGAGATTCGTGCGGTACGTGAAGTATTTGCTGATAAGGCACCACCAATCAGCTCCACAAAAAGCTTGTCAGGTCACTCTTTAGGCGCCGCTGGCGTACAAGAGACGATCTATTCTTTATTGATGATGGAAGGCAACTTTATTGCTGGCTCAATCAACATTGATGAACTCGATGAAGAAGCAAAAGGTTTACCGATTGTTGAGAAAACTCAAGAAAACGTCACCTTAAATACTGTGATGAGCAACAGCTTTGGTTTTGGTGGCACTAACGCCACCCTAGTCTTGCGTCGCTATACCAAGTAACTGCGCCATAGTGTTACTGAGCTTAGGCTCATAAAAACGGCCACTGCAAACTCCTTTGCGTGGCCGTTTTTTTATCTCACAGCTTAATCTTGCCCTGCTCTGCTACCTGACTCAGCTCATACATCTAGAATAAGCCTTGGCGAATATAGAGCGCAGCCACTCTCAGCACAGGCCACAAGAGGCTGCTTGCAGCACTGCCAGCTTGCCTACGCACGCCAGCAGTCATTGCACGGTTAACTCTGGATCAGCCCATAAAACGACGCTGCAGGCGCTCCCATCCTTTATCAGCCAGATGCTCAACGGCAGTTCCTGCAGTTAGACCGACACGCTCTTGCAGTGACTTTTTCTGCACATACTCCAGCAAAAACACATCTGCATTTTGTGCATAATTGGAGATATATTCATCACTGGTTTGTAACGTATCGACCAAGGCCAAACGCTGAGCATCGGTGCCCTGCCAAACTTCACCTGTGGCTACAGCATCAATATCCAACTGTGGGCGGTATTGACTGACAAACTGCTTAAACAAATCATGCGTGGTTTGCAGTTCTTGTAAAAACTTCTGTCGTGCGGGCTCAGTATTTTCACCCAGCATAGTTAAAGTGCGCTTGTATTCACCAGCGGTTAATACGTCCACATCAATATTGTTTTTCTTTAACAAGCGGTGAATATTAGGCACCTGCGCCACTACACCAATCGAACCCACCGCCGCGAAGGGGGCGCTGAGAATCTTGTCGCCGATACAAGCCATCATATAACCGCCACTGGCTGCAACCTTATCAATGCATACAGTTAACGGAATTTGCGCCTGGCGAATACGCGCAAGTTGTGAAGCAGCAAAACCATAGCTGTGCACCATACCGCCACCACTTTCAAGACGTAGTACAACTTCGTCACTGGGCTTAGCGATACTGAGTAAGGCTGTGATTTCATGGCGCAAATTTTCTGCAGCCGAAGCCTTGATATCACCATCAAAGTCTAAAACATACACACGCTTTTTTTCAGCCGTTGATTTCTTATCTTGTTGCAGTTTCGCTTTACTGGCTTTTTTTAGCACCTTTAGTTGAGCTTTATCTAACACGCTGTACTCAAGGTTTTCTTTTAAATCGAGATAAAAATCATTCAAACTGGTGACCGATAAGTCGCCACTGCGTGCACGTCCACGCGAACGCATGGCTGCGGTTAACGATAAAATCACCACAACCACCACCAACACAGTCACCGCACGAGCTAAAAAACCCGCATAATCAAGTAAAAAATCCACCCTAAACTCCTCAAACAATAGTAATTACTATCTTACCTGAGCCGACTACTCGCTTCACAGAATTCACAAACAAATACTTTTGTATACTTTAATCTCAGCTGCCAGACTCACACACGCTTAACCTGCAGCGCACCAAGACATTGAACAATCAAAGCCCTATTTCGTCTACTTCTCACTATTTTCAAACAATCGTATGAATTCTATTTGACAGCCCGCAAGGTTCGCAATAATCTCTGTAACGAGCAAACCAATAGATGTCTACCGGACTCAATGCAATTCAATAGCAAAATATTGAATTATTTAGATCACGCGGGATATACCGCACAAAAACCCTAAAAAGGACTCATTATGTCTTCTACTGCAGATATCATTAAAACTCTGACCGCTAAATTCAACACTGCAGCTGCTGCAGGTTTAGATTTAGTCTTTCAATTTAATATCGAAGATGCTGAAAACTACTACCTGACTGTAAAAGACGGTACTTGTGATGTACAAGCTGGCGACAATGATGATGCTAACGTGACATTGATCATGGATCGCGAAACCTTTAAAGAGATTGCCACCGGCGAAACTGACGGCATGCAAGCATTTATGGGCGGCAAACTACGCGCCGAAGGCGATATGATGCTGGCAATGAAACTCAGCGAGTTATTCCCAGTTTAAGCTGCAACAGATTCAAGTAAAAAAGCCCCGCTTACATCAAATAAGCGGGGCTTTTTATTGCGTGCTAAAAGCTATATTTAATTAAGCAACAGACGCTTTCACATGATGTTTCTTATGCTGCATCAACAATGCAATCATGCACACCACAACAGTCACCACGCCAATGGCTTTACTGTATTCAATCGGCAGATTCAAACCAATCGCAGCAGTGGCAATATAAGACACTGTGACTGAGGTACCAATCACCGCTGGGATACTGACAATCCAGTGGAAAGCACCGCGATCAAACAGATACTTAGTGGCTAACCACAACACGCTGGTGGACAGCAGCATGTTTGAGAAAGCGAAATAACGCCAAATCAACGCAAAGTCGAGGAAGGTCATTAAGTACGCAATACCCAGGATCGGCACGGCTAATGCCAAACGGTGTAAAGTCGTTTGTGAAATATTAAACGCATCCATAATGGTTAAGCGCAGCGAACGGAATGCCGTATCACCGGAAGTGATGGGGAAAATCGCTACAGCCAAGATCGCCATTACGCCACCAAATACGCCCAAGTAGCTGGTCGCAATATGGTTGACCACCAAGCCAGGGCCACCTTGATCCAACATCGCTTTTAAACCGACATAACCTTCAGGGAAGGCAGCAATACCTGCCAACGCCCACACACAAGCTACAATACCTTCACACACCATCGCACCATAAAACACTGGGCGCGCATATTTTTCGTTAGTTAAGCAACGCGCAATCATGGGTGATTGCGTTGAGTGGAAACCACTAATGGCACCGCAGGTAATGGTTACGAATAACAAAGGCCAAACTGGTAAACCATCAGGATTAGGCGCTAAAAAGTCATGCTCATGATCATCAGTGAAGTAGGCAAAAATATCAGTCATTTCTGGTAGATTAGGCGCTTCGAGCAAAATGGCGACCGCAATCAGCGTCGTCATCACAATCATCAGCAAACCAAAGAGCGGGTACAACTTGGTAATGATTTTATCAATCGGCATCAAGGTGGCTAAAAAGTAATACCCTAGAATTACTAGAACCCAAAAGGTATTACCGGCTAAGAAAGTACCTTCAAAGTAAGATAAATTACTCAGCAAGCCCGCTGGACTCATAATAAAAACAACGCCAACAAAGAACAGTAGCATGGCAGTAAACACCAGCATCACGCCCTTAAACACCACGTTGTAATATTTACCGGCAATTTCAGGCAAGCTTTTACCGTCTTCTTTCAGGCTCATAACACCTGAAAAATAGTCGTGCACAGCACCGCCAACCACGTTACCCAGCACAATCCACACGAGCGCTACAGGGCCATATAAAGCACCTAGAATTGGACCAAAAATTGGTCCAACACCAGCAATATTCAAAAACTGAATTAAAAACGCTTTAGCTGGATGGATAGCAACGTAGTCCACGCCATCATGTAAACGTTCTTGTGGGGTTATGGCTGTTGGATCGATGCCCGCTTGCTTTTCAACAAAGGGGCTATAAAACTTATAGCCAAGGATCAGTATGGTCAAACTGATAAAGAAAATTAGCATAGTGCAAATTCCTTAATTATTTTAGGAGGGTAAGCCGCCGCACGACATCTTACAAGGCGAGCAAGATAGCATGTTCGATCTAGAGCCCATATAGGTTTATAGTCTCACGCCGCATCACGCAGAAAAAAACACATACACATAAAAAAACCCCACTGCTACATTCACAGCGGGGCTAGCACTAACTGTATTACAGCAGTTTAATCGTTGCTTGGCTTACCAATGGCTTGCAGTACATATTGCGGCAATGCAAAAGCTGCCCGATGAATATCAGCATTATAATAGCGTGTGACTATGCCGCTGCCAGCAAAACGTTGACGTAAGATATCCAGTGGCAGTTTACGCAATTGAGCGTTTTTTGCTGCCCAAGCAAAAGTCATGCTGCCTCCAATATAAGTGGGTACCGCAGCATGGTAGAAATGCCAATCAGCAAATAAGCCTTTTAGATTTTTAGCTGTAGTTTTCACTTCATCAATTTGCAAAAAGGGTGTACCGTTTTGCGCTACCAAAATACCATCATCGCTTAAGCAACGATGGCAGGCATGGTAAAAATCTTCCGAGAACAGTACTTCAGCAGGACCGGTTGGGTCTGGGCAATCACTGATAATCACATCAAACTTTTCTGTGCAGTTGGCAATAAAGCGCATGCCATCATCAATCACTAAGTTGACGCGCGGATCATCGTATGCACCATTGGAGTGGTTAGGTAAATACTCTTTGCACATATCCACCACCGCTTGGTCAATCTCCACCATAGTGATGCGATCAACGCTGGAGTGACGGCAGACTTCACGCAGCATGCCACCATCACCACCACCGATAATTAGAATATTACGTGCAGTCCCATGCGCCAGAATAGGCACATGAGTCAACATCTCGTGATACACAAACTCATCGGCTTCAGTGGTTTGAATCGCGCCATCGAGAGCCATCACGCGACCCATGCGCGGATTTTCAAAAATGACTAAATGCTGGTGTTCAGTACGTACTTCGTGCAGCATTTTTTCAACTTTAAAAAACTGACCATAATCTTCATGCAATGTTTCGCGGTAATCCGTCATGTTATCCCTCAAAATACATCAGTAAAAAACTGCAGCGATTATACGTCAAACATCGCTCCATAGTAGCGTTCGAGCTAACAAAGACACCGGTTTAAGCATTGCACTGGATGACGACCACACTCAGTCACACGGCTCTATTAATAAACGGGTAGTTCAATATTCTTAAACAGTGCTTCCACTTCATCTTTACTGCGCGCCTGAATCACTTTGGCTTGCAACTCGCGATCTAAATGCGGTGCAAAACGCTCAATAAAGTCACTCATAAAGCCCCGCAAAAAAGTGCCTCGACGAAAGCCTATTTTTGTCACGCTTGATTCAAATAAATGACTGGCGTCTAAAGCCACTAAATCTTGATCTTGTAGCTTATCAACCGCCATATCCGCAACAATGCCCACACCTAAACCTAAACGCACATAGGTTTTGATCACGTCAGCATCCGCGGCGGTAAAGATCACCTTGGGTTCTAAATCGATCTGACTAAAGGCCTCATCAAGCTTAGAGCGCCCAGTAAAGCCAAAGACATAGGTGACAATAGGATACTCAGCTAAAGCCTCTAAGGTTAACTTTGACAAGGTAGCTAAGGGGTGACCTTTAGGCACGACCACGCAGCGGTTCCAGCGGTAACATGGCATCATAATCAAGTCACCAAATTGCTCCATACCTTCAGTCGCAATCGCAAAATCAACCGTACCATCAGCGGCCATTTCAGCAATTTGTGTCGGTGTGCCTTGGTGCATATGCAGAGCAACATCGGGGTACTCTTGCATAAAGCCACTGATCACTTTGGGCAGAGCATAACGCGCCTGGGTATGAGTTGTCGCAATAGATAATGTCCCCACACGCTCATTAGAAAACTCTTGACCAATCTGCTTAATATTTTCGCATTTACGCAGAATTTCACCGGCCGTTTTAATAATACGCTCACCTGCTGCAGTGACGCGGGTGAGGTGCTTACCACTACGGGCAAAAATTTCCACACCCAACTCATCTTCCAGCAAACGTATTTGCTTGCTTATACCTGGCTGCGATGTATAAAGTGCTTGTGCGGTCGCGGAAACATTCAAACCGTTTCTGGATACTTCCCAGATATAGCGCAATTGCTGTAATTTCATAAAAACCTCGGCAGTCAATGCAAATAACCCTAAAATATGTGGCTACTTATAACTGCAACGCCAAAATTATTCCAGCGTTATAACCGTTCATATTAAAAATAGCAGCATAATAGGACAAGAGCATGAGCGATACTGCCATCAACGCAGGGTTTTTAACCGATCTACACCAACACTGGCCCTTCCCTTCGCAATTAACAGACTGCACATTAGTCTCTGCCTGTTTTAACCAGCAGGCATTCAAAACTGAGTTATGCACGCATTATGGTGTTACACCGCCACCTGCTGCGAGAAAACGCCAAGCTGAGTTTTTAGCAGCACGCTTATGCGCTCGTAAAGCACTACAACAGCAAACGGGGCTTGCCGACCTCCCCACTCAGCAAGCCAACAGCCGCATCCCTTTATGGCCACTACACAGTTGCGGCTCGATGACGCATAGCCAAGGCATCTGCGCCGCTATAGTTGGCAACAGCAAAATATGGCAAAGCCTAGGGCTAGATTTAGAAAAGCCCATGCCCCAGGCTCGCGCGCAACGTTTAGCCCGCGCAATTTTAACCAGCGACGAATATGCAACATACTGCGAGCTGGACACAGCACAGCAAGCACAACGTTTAACGCTGACATTTTCACTGAAAGAAAGTTTGTTTAAAGCCTTAAATCCTCTAACAGGGATGTATTTTGGCTTTCAAGATGCACAAGTTGTAGCTATTGATAGCGCAAGCACAGGTCATGCACGCTTAGCTTTAAATAAGAGTTTATCTGAGCAGTGGCGCGCTGGTTGCGAGCTTGAAGGACAATTTAGTCTTTTACACGGCAGTGTGCTGAGTTTAATTGCTGTCAGTTATTAAGCTAATACAGCGCCATATTCAGCACAAATATGACGCTGACAACTGTTAGATACCGCTCAGCAGTCGCGCTAAAATAATCTTAGCTTTAGACATGCCCACATTCAGTGCCGCATCAATTTGCGTCATGGTAATCATACCCGTAGATTTACCTGCCGCTGGATTCACCACTAAGGCTAAACAAGCATAACTTAAGCCCAGTTCACGCGCTAAAACAGCTTCAGGCATGCCAGTCATACCGACAATATCGCAGCCATCACGTTCCATACGGATAATTTCTGCCGCCGTCTCTAAACGTGGTCCTTGTGTGCAACCGTAGACACCACTGTTACTGCAGTTGTAACCACAGGCTGCCACGGCGGCGATCAGGCGCTTACGCAGTACTTCATCGTAGGGATAGCTGAAATCAACGTGAGTCACATGATCCAACTCACCTTCATATAAGGTGTGCTCACGGCCTGAGGTGTAATCAATAATTTGATCAGGAATACAAAAGCAGCCCGTTTTTAAATTATCAGTGATGCCACCCACAGCGTTGATCGCAATAACATGCGTAGCACCAGCCTGACGCAGCGCCCATAAGTTTGCGCGGTAGTTGACTTCATGTGGTGGAATACGGTGCGGATGGCCATGGCGCGCCAAGAACAACACTTCACGACCGACATATTCACCACGCAAAATTTCTGCAGAAGGTGCGCCGTAAGGGGTCTCAATAAACGATGCATCACGAATCGTTAGTCCTTCTAACTGAGTTAACCCAGTACCGCCAATAATTGCGTATTTATTCATTCTTCACCTCTTATATACGGGTTTTTATAGTGTTTAGCGCCTGCCGTGCAGACTGCCAACGGGGGTGTTGCTGAAAATCATGTTGAGCAGTATAACGCCCATACATGACAGATAGATGTCGACAAGGTGTCACCCGCTCAGACTGTAATGCCTGCAAACCCTGCTCCGCTGCTGCACGATCATTGCATAATAACCCAACATTACAACCTGCGCTCAATGCGGCCAACACCCGCTGCGCTGCATCACCAGCGACATGTGCGCCAGCCATGGATAAATCATCACTGAACAACACCCCTTGATAGCCCAACTGCTGGCGTAAAATATCCTGTAACCACACCTTAGAAAAACCTGCAGGCAAGGCATCAACTTCAGGATAAATCACATGCGCAGGCATCATGCCAGCCAAATGCTGCTGCAGGCGTTTAAAGGGTAGCAAGTCACTGCGCTCAATTTCAGCCAAGCTGCGCTCGTCCACTGGAATGGCCACATGGGAATCGGCTTTCACCCAGCCATGTCCCGGAAAGTGCTTACCGACACTGGGCATGCCCGCAGCCTGCATACCTTGTAGAAATGCACCTGCTAAGCGTTCTACGGTCTGCGCATCACCGCCAAAGGAACGTAAGCCAATCACGCTACTGCGGCCGTAATCCAAATCCAGCACGGGCGCAAAACTAAAATCGATGCCCATCGCCAGCACTTCCCACGCCATCAACCAGCCGCATTCTTGAGCAACGTATTCAGGGTTCTCAGCCTGCTGCAATAACCCCATCGCCGGCAGTTCAACAAAGCCTTGACGCAAGCGCTGCACCCGTCCGCCTTCTTGATCCACACCAATCAACAAGTCGCTACGCACCGTGCGGATGGCTTGGCACAATTCACGCACTTGCTGAGGATGCTCAATATTGCGGGCAAATAAAATCACTCCGCAAACTTGCGGTTGGCGTAACAGATGGCGATCTTCAGCGGTTAAAAATGTACCGCTGATATCCAGCATTAACGAGCCTTGCATAGGGTTTCCTTAGTATCGGTAAGCTCAGAGGCGTTGAAAGGTTGCTCGTTGATATCAATCACACAGGCATCCACTAACTGCGGGTACAACTCAATCAGATCATGATTGCGCATTCGAATACAGCCATGTGAGTAGGGCTGACCTAAAAGATGCTCATCAGCAGTGCCATGAATATAAATATAGCGGCGAAAGGTATCCGTATGACCTAAACGGTTACGCTGCAACTCACAACCACTGAGCCATAAGATACGGCTTAAAATCCAATCGCGCTCAGGGTATTGCTGCTGCAGTTGTGGCGTCCAGACCTCGCCCGTCCAGCGCCGGCCACGCAGCACTGCCATCGCGGGTAATTCAGCACCGATTTTTGCGCGAATATAGTGACGACCACGCGGCGTGCAACCTGAACCATTGCGCTCACCGGCACCATTGAGGGCGGTGGATACAGTGTAAGTCTGCTGCAACTGCTGTTTAGAAAAAGCATAAAGACGCTGGTCTGCAATGGACACATGCAGATAATCGATCATGATGTCACCACGCTAAGCTTAAAATTAAGATGTTTTCTTTTTCACCGGCTGCATACCTACCACATCAATCACACTCTCTGAGCGCAAGCCCGCCGCTAAAAAAGGCACCATTAAGCGTAGCACTTGTTCGGTGTTCATATGCACTTGATATTCCGTCTCAGCCATCGCGCGCAGCGCTTTAATGCCCGACATACTAAAAGCCGCAGCACCAATCATAAAGTGCACCCGCCAAAACAGCTCAATGGGTTGCACTTCAGGTGCAGCCTCACGCAGCAATAGCATATAACGGTGAAACACCTTGCCGTACATATCATTCAGGTAACGGCGCAAGTGACCTTGGCTTTGGCTAAAGGCCAAACCCAGTAAACGCATAAAAATCGATAAGTCATTCCCGCTGCGTGGCTTCACAGCTAAGGTTTGCTCCACTAGCACATTTAACAATGACTCTACCGTCCAAGCCGGCTGCTCTGCTGTGGAACGGCGCACCAGTTCTGCGTCTAAACTGGTGCACAAAGGCTCCAAAAAGCGCGCAAACACTGCCTGAATTAACGATTTCTTCGAACCAAAGTGATAGTTCACCGCAGCTAAATTGACTTGAGCTTTGCTGGTAATCAGGCGCAGCGAAGTTTCTGCAAAGCCTTTTTCCGCAAACAGAATCTCGGCAACATCTAAAATCCGTTCAACAGTATCTGACTGGGCCATGCAAAATTCACTCTGATTAAAGGTTTAAAACATACGTTTCAAACACGATTATTGTCAAGCAAAGCCTATGAGTCAATGCACCCGGACAAGATAACGTGTGCATATGACTCATGTTATAAGTTTAGATTGCACTCAAATAAAGTCGCTCTACGCTTATTCGCCCACAGAGGTCCAATCAATAAAGCCCAACTGCCAAGTCGCCAAAATCAGCAAGCCAAACACAATGCGATACCAAGCAAACACCGCATAGCTGTGATTAGCAATAAACTTCAGTAAGGCACGTACAGCTAACATGGCAAAGATAAACGAAGTGACAAAACCAATGGCAAACACCGGTAAATCATCGGTCGTGGCGAATAACTCACGGTGTTTATAGACTGAATACACCGCAGCACCGACCATGGTTGGCATCGCCAGGAAAAACGAGAACTCCGTCGCAGCTTTACGTGACAAACCAAAAAACAAGCCACCAATAATAGTAGAAGCAGAACGTGAGGTGCCCGGCACTAAGGCTAAACACTGCGCACAACCAATCTTCAGGGCTTGCTTCCAGTTCATATCATCCACGGTTTCAGCGGCAATTTTATGCGTGCGTTTTTCCGCCCACAGCATCACAACACCGCCCACCACTAATGCAGTAGCCACTGTAATAGGATTGAACAACCATTTTTCAATCAGATCAGCAAAGCTTAGGCCTAAGACCACCGCTGGGAAAAAAGCCACCAACAAATTCGTAGTAAAACGCTGCGCGCTGGCTTCTTTAGGTAAGCCCACCACCACTTCAATAATTTTACGGCGATATTCCCACATCACCGCCAAAATGGCCGCTAACTGAATAATAATATTAAAAGCTTTAGCGCGCTGCCCCGAAAAATTAATTGCATCCGCAACAATAATTTGGTGCCCAGTACTCGAAACTGGTAAAAACTCTGTTAGTCCCTCAACCACACCTAGAATAAACGCCTGCAGTGCTAACCAAATGTCCATAAGATCCCGTTATATTTCGTATCATTTATCAAGCGGGGCATCTTACCTTCTTGGCGCCTATCTTTCACGGCAAAAAACGCATAAGTATCGCATGAGCTTAGCTACAAGCGCTTAGTCGAATAGTTATACTTCAATAAAGGCCATAGAATCACGGCACTTTAATTGCTTCACTTATAACAATAAAAAACATCAAAACTCGGTTGGCCTAGCGCCTAGATGCACCGCTTACGATCTTGCAATTTAGATCTGGAGCTTTTCAACCATAGGCCGATACAGTTTTATGTCCCTATAACATCTCGATAACTATCGCACATCACTGTGCGAGCGTGCTCTCTTAGGAGTTCCCCTATGCACTTTCTTCGTCAGACATCTATCAGCAAACGTCTGTGGCTTATTTTTATAATCGCAGTGAGTATGCTAGGTGTTTTTGCAGGCTTAGCCTTAAAGCAATCTTACGATCTAATGCATGCAGGCAAAGCCGTAAAAACTCAACATATTGTTGAAAGCACGCTCGGCACGCTCGAATACTTTCACTCACTGCAAGAAAGTGGACAACTGACTCAGCAACAAGCACAGCAGCAAGCCAAAAATGCATTAAGCAAACTACGCTATGGCCGCAACGATTACGTTTGGATCAATGATCTAGCACCAAATATGATTATGCATGCCATGTCGCCTGCACTCGATGGTAAAAGTCTTGCCGATTATAAAGACCCCGATGGCAAAGAGATTTTCAATGAGTTTGCCCGTATCGCTAAACAACAAGGCTCAGGCTTTTTCAGTTACCGCTGGCCGATGCCGGGCGCCAACGCACCTGTCGATAAAATATCCTATGTGCAGCTTTTTAGCCCTTGGAACTGGGTGATAGGTTCAGGCGTCTATTTGGATGATATTGATCGCGAATTTCGTGCCACTGCAATTAAAGTGGGCGCGATCAGTTTAGTGATGCTGCTGATTATGGCAGGCATGATTATTTTGATTATGCGCAGCATTATGCAACCGCTAGAAAACGTTGTCAGCGCTATGCACAATATTGCCAGCGGTGAAGGTGACCTCACTCGTGAATTGAGCATTCAAGGCAACGACGAACTCACGCAACTGGGCCAACACTTTAATACCTTTACCCTGAAACTGCGCTCAACGATCAGCAATTTACTCAGCAGCGCCGCTACGCTGAAGCTCGCTTCAGAAGCCTTAGGTGAACAAGCCTCACAAGCTCTGCATATCAATGAAGAGCAAGCACAGCAAACCGAGCAAATTGCCACCGCTATTAACGAAGTCACCTATGCTGTGCAAGATGTTGCCAAGCATGCTGAGCAAGCCTCTGGCGAGGTATCGCAGGCCACACAACAAGCCAGTGCTGGCCAAGCCAATATTGATACCAGCCTGCAGCAAACCGACTTACTCTCTGCAACTATTGAGCAAGCTGTTAGCGTGATTCAAACGCTAGCGGATGAAAGCAGCCAAGTCGGTCGCGTGCTGGATGTGATCCGCTCGATTGCTGAGCAAACTAACTTACTAGCACTTAACGCAGCCATTGAAGCAGCCCGCGCTGGCGAACAAGGCCGTGGTTTTGCCGTCGTTGCCGATGAAGTGCGTTTATTAGCGCAACGTACACAGCAATCCACTGATGAAGTGCAGAAAATGATTGAAAGTCTGCAACACAATTCCCAAGCAGCAGTGCAAGTGATTGGCGCAAGTAGCACCAATACGCAAGCCACAGTTGAACAGGCACATCAAGCGCACCAAAGCCTGAGCAGCATCAGTACTGCCCTGCACTTGCTCAACGAACTCAATGCTTCGATTGCCAGCGCTACCTTGGAGCAATCCTATGTCACTGAAGAGATCAACCAAAACATCACACAGGTTGCGAGCTTATCGCAATCAAGCAATGAGGCGGCCCACCAGCTCACCACATCGAGTCAGCAACTGAATCAATTAGCGGCTGAACTGAATCATCAACTGGGTCAATTTAAAGTTTAAACTTGGGACTTTAATCAGCGCTGATCTATTGCGGTAATGGATCAGCGGTTTCCCAGCCACCATGCTCGGCATTGGAGCGCGGCAACTGCGAGTCTGCTAAGATTAGCAACTGTGTAGCGCACCTAACCTGCAACTCTAAGCCCCGTATTCTATAGCCAACTATGCCAGATCTACTCAAACAACGTGTCGAAGCCTGCTTTCAAAGCGCAGAACGTTATTTTTCCTGCACCTTTAAACGCCCCGAAGTCAGCTTCAAACTGCGCGGCCAAAAAGCTGGCGTTGCGCATATTTGCGAGAATCGATTGCGCTTTAATCAGGTGCTCTATGAAGAAAATCGTCAGCATTTTTTACTGCACACCGTAGCGCATGAGGTTGCACATTTAGTCTCCTACCAGGTGTATGGCAAAAAAATTCGTGCCCATGGCCCTGAGTGGCAAGCAGTGATGCAACAGGTGTATCAACTACCAGCTACGCGCTGTCATAACTATGCTGTGCAGCGCAGTGCCAAAATCCACTATTTATACCGCTGCCAATGCCCAGCTCGTGAGCCTTTTGCCCTCAGCGCACAGCGCCATGCACGCATCAATAAAGGCATGCAGTATCTATGTAAAAGTTGTCGCGGCACCCTGACTTACACCCAGGCCACGGTGCAGCGCTAACACCAAGCCGACTCAAAACCTACTTAAAGCATCAGCTTGATTAAGCGGGAAAATAATTCTAAATTGTGCGCCGCCCAAGACTGAGTCCTCAACAAACAACTGCCCACCATAACTGTCAATAATATCTTTAACCACAGCAGTACCAATACCTTGGCCAGGATACTGAGTATCCAAACGCTCACCACGTTTGAGGATACGTTCGCGCTGATGCGCAGGCACACCTGGGCCATCATCCTCCACAATCAACTCACAATGAGTGGTGGTTAAATGAGCACTGATGCGTATTTCACCGACGCATAGACGATAAGCATTTTCTAAAATATTACCCAACAACTCCAGTAAAGCACCCTTCTCCACTGGCACTCTGAGTTCAGCAGTCAATACTTGGCTGACCTGCACCCGTTTCTCACGATACACTTTGCCTAAAGCGTCTAAGAGACTTTCAAGTAGCGGTTGCAATTTAACACTGTAACGCAATAAGCCACTTTTACGCAGGCTAGCACGCTGTAATTGATAGCTGATTTGCTGACTCATACGATTGACTTGGCCTTGCAAAATACGCGCTTGCTCAGCACTATCTGACTGCACAGACAACACTTCTCCTACGCCCTGCAGCACCGCCAATGGAGTTTTCAAACTGTGGGCCAAGTCATCTAAGGAGTGACGATAGCGTTCACTTTGCTGCCGCTCACTGTCTAGCAACCTGTTTAATGAGCGCGTGAGTCGCAGCAACTCACGCGGATGCTCATCACTGAGTGAAGCGCGTTTACCGTTCTCCACATCATCTAACTCAGCACTGAGGCTGCGTAAACTGCGAATCCCCCAACCCAAGCCCAGCCATAAAAAGCCCAGCAACAACAATAAAGCCAAGCCTAGCCAGACATACAGTTGCTGCCTGAGGCTGTCATACATCGACTGATAGTCGCTGACCGGCTGCATGGTAACAATACTAAAGTCAGCACTTTGGCCACGCAGCAAGTCCACCTCAACATCATAAATAAAGAATTCACGCCCTTGAGTATCTTTGGCGCGCACAAAATCATGACCATGCCCATCGTACTTAGGCTGGTAATTGATAGTGACATTTTCAGAACTGCGTGAGCGCCACAGCAACGCGCCTTTGTTGTCATAAATAAAGCCCAGTTGACGCGCAGGCAAGATATCAAACTCTTCATCCGGCAGCTTTTCCGGCATACGTAACTGCCCTTTAACAATCCGTGCTGCTGAAATCAGCGCGCTGGCATCGGCCGCTAAACGCTGCTCAATCGACTCCTCAAGCGTGGCAGTAAAGACTTGTTGTAACGCTGGAAACAAAGCCAGCATAAATAAAGACACCGTGACCACCGCACCTAACATCAGGCGCATGCGCAACGATGAAATGCGCAAATAACGACGCGAATGCATAGTGTTCATCACTCGCTTAACGACAGACTTCAGTGAATAAGTAACCTTGACCACGCACGGTTTCTATCGGCTTAAAGCCCCAACCGCCTTCCAGCTTGCGACGTAAACGCCCCACCAACACCTCAATCACATTAGGGTCGCGCTCTTCATCATCAGGGTAGAGTTGCTCAATTAAACGATCTTTCGATACCACTTGCTGATGGTGACGCATTAAATACTCAAGGATACGGTACTCATATGCCGTTAATGGCAGCGCCTCATCATGTAAAATTGCTTGCTTGCGATTGATGTCCAGCAGCAAAGGACCTGCACCAATAGTTGACTGCACAAAACCCGAAGAACGACGCAGCAAAGCATGCAAACGTGCTTCAAGCTCTTCAAATTGAAAGGGTTTTACCACATAGTCATCAGCGCCTGCGGCCAATCCTTCAACTTTATTTTGCCAATTGCCGCGCGCAGTTAGAATTAAAATCGGAAACTGTTTACCCAAAGTACGCAGTTCTCGAATCAACTCCAAGCCACTCATGCCGGGCAATCCCAGATCAATAATGGCTAAATCATGATTGTATTCATTGACTCGGTACAAAGCTTCTTCAGCATCGGCCACCGCATCCACCACATGGCCATGCTCCCCCAGTCGTGTGTAAAGGTGGTGTCGTAACAACGCTTCATCTTCAACCACTAACAATTTCATACGGGGATCCTTAACTTAATAAAACAGGTGATATAGATGCATAACACACTGCACACCCAATGGCTGCGCAGCATACTCACAGCTCTTGATGCGCTGCCTCTCATGCTCTAAACATGCACTAAACTGCTGCACAGCGCTATGCTGTTAGGGCTATTCATCTCTACGCAAATCAACTGGAATTTCAGGGTCTTTGAGCATCGAAGGCTTCTTGGCTTTACCCGCATGGTACTGGCGCAACTGATAGACATAGGCCAACACTTGCGCCACAGCCAAATACAGTCCAGCAGGAATTTCTTGGTCAATCTCAGTTGAGTAATACACAGCTCGAGCTAAAGCTGGCGACTCTAAAATAATAATCTGATGCTCGTTACCAATTTCACGAATTTTCAACGCCGTATAATCCCCTCCTTTAGCTAATAGCAAAGGAGCTTGGCCATTCTCAGCATCATATTTTAACGCCACCGCAAAGTGCGTTGGGTTGGTAATAATCACATCAGCCTCAGGCACCGAGCTCATCATGCGCCGCTCAGCCATCTCGCGCTGCAACTGACGAATGCGCCCTTTAACCTCAGGCTTACCTTCACTATCTTTGTACTCATCACGTACTTCTTGCTTAGTCATTTTCAGCTTATTTTTACTCTCCCACAGCTGAAAAGGCACATCCACCGCCGCAATAATAATCAGCCCACAGGCCAGCCACAGCGCACTCCAACCGACAATTTGCATACTGTGAAAAATGGCCATTTCTAACGGTTCACTGGCAATAGCGATTAAATCTTTACGCGCCCGCGCCAGAACCACCAAGGCCACAGCTAAGACAATAAAAAACTTACCTAGCGCTTTCAACAACTCCACAATCGCCTTCATGGAGAACATACGTTTTAAGCCGGCCAATGGATTCATACGGCTGAACTTAGGTGCGAGCGATTCCATAGAAAACAGCCAGCCACCCAGTGATACTGGTCCGATAATGGCAGCCATCAGCAAGACAAAAAACAAAGGAATTAACGCATCACCGGCCATCTGCGCTGACTGCAACAGATTGATCGCCATATAGCGCTCATCGAGCAAATACTCACGCGAGAACGAAAAGTTTTTCTCCATCACCTGCATCAGACGCTGCCCAAGCGCACCACCAAAGGTGAGCAACCCCCCGGTACCGGCCAAGACCACAGCTAAAGTATTGAGCTCACGCGAACGCGCAATCTCACCTTTTTTACGCGAGTCTTGTTTGCGTTTCTCCGTGGGGTCTTCACTTTTTTCCGCACCGTTTTCATTTTCAGCCATGCTCAGCTCCCCCTATTGCGCCTGTACTAAACTGCGTAACATCAACAAAGCATCACTAGCGATAGTATGGTATTGCGCCAAAATATCCGCGGTGGAAATCCAGAAAATAATCAGTCCCATGACTAGAGTCAATGGAAAGCCAATAGTGAAAATATTCAATTGCGGGGCTGCACGCGTCATCACCCCAAAGGCAATATTAATCACCAACAGTGCACTCACCGCCGGTAGCGACAATAGTAAAGCGGCACCAATCACCCAGCTCAAACGGCCCGCCACTATAGCAAAGTGATCCACATTCAGCGTCTGCCCCACGGGCAAGGTGACAAAGCTTTCAGCCAGCACATCAAACACCACCAAATGGCCGTTCATCGCTAGAAACAATAAACTGACCAGCATCAAGAGGAACTGCCCTAAAACTGGCACTGAAACCCCTGTAGCTGGGTCCATCATTGAAGCAAAACCCAAGCCCATTTGCATGGAAATCAGCTGTCCGGCAAAGACAAAAATATGGAAAAACAGCTGCAGGGAAAACCCCAGCATTGCGCCAATTAAGATCTGCTCGGCAATCAGTAAAATGCTTTGCAAACTGAGCGCATCCACCTGCGGCATATCCGGCAGCACCGGTACCAACAATAAGGTAATGGCTAATGCCATATACAGGCGCACGCGCTGTGGCACCAACTGGGTACCAATAATCGGCATCACCATTAAGACCGCAGCAATGCGAAACAGAGGCAATAAAAAACTGCTAATCCAGCCCGCAATTTGTGCGCTACTGAGCTCTAGCATGGCCGCTGCAACTAACCAATCACAAAAGGAATGTTATGAATCAGGCGCGTGGTAAAATCCATCCAACGCTCAAACAGCCAAGGCCCCAAGATAATTAACGTGGCGAAACTGACCATCAACCGGGGTAAAAAACTGAGTGTTTGTTCGTTAATTTGCGTGGCAGCTTGAAACATAGCCACCAATAAACCCACCAACAAACTGGGTACAATAATAGCTGCCACCACTAAAGCTGTGAGCGACAAGGCTTCACGAAATAAATCCACCGCGACTTCTGGGGTCATCTGCTACTCCTTAGAGTGTGCCGAAACTACTGGCTAAAGTACCGATAATCAACGCCCAGCCATCAATCAAAACAAAGAGCATGATTTTAAAGGGCAAAGAAATAATCAACGGTGACAACATCATCATACCCATCGCCATTAAAATACTGGCCACCACCAGGTCAATAATCAAAAAGGGAATAAAAATCATAAAGCCAATTTGAAAGGCCGTTTTTAACTCTGAAGTCACAAATGCTGGAATCAAAATAACCAAGGGCGTTTCTTCAGCAGAGAGAATATCCGTACGCTTAGAAAGGCGTACAAACAGCTCTAAGTCAGACTCACGTGTTTGCGCCAGCATAAAATTACGGATGGGCTGCTCTGCTGCATTCAGAGCTTGCTCAACGCTGATTTGCTCCTTTAAATACGGCTGCAAAGCATCGTCATTAATACGCTCAAAGACCGGTGCCATAATAAACAACGTTAAAAAAATCGTCAGGCCCACCAAAATCTGATTGGAAGGTGTCTGTTGCAAGCCTAGCGCTTGACGCAAAATAGAAAACACAATAATGATGCGGGTAAAACAGGTCATCAGCATGACAAAAGCCGGGATAAAACCCAGCGCCGTCATAATCAATAAGATTTGCAGATTAACCGAATACTCTTGCTGGCCTGCGGCGTCGGTCGTCAGTTTAATCGCGGAAATGGCCAGCGGATTATCTGCAGCAAACACGCCTGTTGCACAGACTAACAAGCCTACAGCCATCACTAAACGCGCAATCAATGCAATCATGACTTGTCCTTGCCTGAAGGGGCTAAAACACTGGCTAAGCGCTGGGCAAAAGCTGAGGATACCGGAGACTGTGGCGCAGTCACCACAACCGGCTCTTGCAAGACATGCAAAGGCGTAATAGTGCCAGGGGTTAAACCCAGCAATACCTGCTCTTGCCCCACTTGCACCAACACCAAACGATCACGCGGACCTAAGGCCTGTGTCGCAATCAGTGAAATCGCTTGATTAGAGCCCTTAACTGGCAAGGTTTGCTGCACACGTCGCACCACCCACGCCAGCAAGAAGATTAAGCCAATCACCAGCATCAAGCCCAACACCAACTGCAATAACTGGCCAGTTACAGGGCTCGAATCTAAGACGCCCGAGTTGCTCGGTAACGCCTTGGCTGCGCTGGATTTCTCTAGCACAGCAGTCTCAGCGGCCCACACAGGCGGGGCCGCCAACATCATCAGCATGATCAAAAAACGCATCGTCTTTACCGTAGTTTCTTAATGCGCTCGCTTGGACTGATAACATCAGTCAAACGAATACCAAACTTCTCATTGACCACAACCACTTCACCGTGAGCAATCAAAGTACCGTTGACCAAGACATCCAGAGGTTCACCGGCTAAACGGTCTAACTCAACGACTGAGCCTTGATTGAGCTGCAAAAGGTTACGGATACTGATATCAGCACTGCCCACTTCCATCGAGATGCTCACCGGAATATCCAGAATCACATCCAGATTGGGGCCACCTAAAGTGGTGATCATATCTTCTTCGTTCATACGGTGCTGATCAGGAAACTCTTGCATCGGCGCTTTAGCCGGTCCTGTGCTTTCAGCTAGCATGGCATCAATTTCATCTTGATCGGTGTCTGCACCTGCCTCAGATAAAGCCGCCGCCCACTCATCAGCTAAGGCTTGGTCGTCACTGGAAATCTCTTCGTTTTCGTCATTCATATTCTGTTCTCAACTATCCAACACAAGCAAAAATTAACGGGTTTTAGTTTTAAGTACCGGACCGACAACTTGCAAAGCTAAGTTGCCATGGCTAGCACCCAATTTAACCTTAAAAGTGGGCACACCATTGGCCCGTAGCAACATTGTCTCTGGCATCTCAACCGGAATCACATCACCAGGCTGCATATTTAAAATATCGCGCAGCTTAAGTTGGCGACGTACCACGGTGGAGCTTAAAGGCACTTTCACATCGAGAATATCCTCACGAATAGCCTTACTCCAACGCTCATCCTGATCATCCACATCCGACTGAAAACCGGCATCGAGCATTTCACGAATCGGCTCAATCATGGCGTATGGCATGGTGACGTGTAAATCACCACCACCACCATCCAGCTCAATGTGGAAGGTTGACACCACCACCACTTCGCTGGGGCTGACAATATTCGCCAGTGCGGGGTTCACTTCTGAGTTCATATACTCAAAACTGACATCTAAAATGGCATGCCATGCTTCTTGTAAATCAATAAAGGCCTGATCCAACACCATACGCACCACTCGCAACTCAGTGGGTGTAAACTCGCGACCTTCAATTTTAGCGTGACGGCCGTCCCCGCCAAAGAAGTTATCCACCAGTTTAAAGACCAAGCGTGAATCTAAAATAAATAAAGCAGTGCCGCGCAAGGGCTTCATTTTCACTAAATTTAAGCTGGTGGGTACATATAAAGAATGCACATATTCACCGAACTTCATCACTTGCACGCCACCAACCGATACATCGGCAGAACGGCGCAACAAGTTAAACATACTGATGCGCGTATAGCGGGCAAAACGCTCGTTGATCATTTCCAGCGTTGGCATGCGCCCGCGCACAATACGATCTTGACTGGTTAAGTCATATTGTTTGATGGAGTTAGGGACTGCGTCATCATCGGTATCCACCAGACCGTCATCAACACCATGTAACAGCGCATCAATTTCTTCTTGTGAAAGTAAGTCTTGTACTGCCATTTTAAGTTATTCCTATCACTACTTACTGCATGACAACGTTGGTGAACAGCACTTGCTCAACCACAGGTTTACCCACTTCAATCAATGCAAGTTCTTGTACAGCAATAGTCGCTTTTTGCTTAAGTAAATCCACACCTAAAGGGGTGTTTAGCTCGTCAAAATCTTGATTGGAAAACAGCATCACCAACTGGTTACGCAAGGTTGGCATATGCACTTTTAAAGCATCCAAATCAGTTTTATTGCGCGCCATCAATGCCACACTAACCTGTAAGTAACGCGGCTTACCTTGGCTTTTAAAATTCACCACAAAGGCTGGAGTTAACACCTCATAAATCGCCCGCTGCTTAACTGCACTACTTACTACCGAGGTGTCTGCAACATCAGCGCTGGAACGACTGAGAAAAAACCAAGTTGCCGCTACCGAGAGAGCAATGGCAACCACTAACGCCACCACAATCAAAATGATGGTTTTGAGATTACTTTTCTTCGGTGCCACTGTTGCCTGTCCCGCCGTCTCAGGTTGCTTTGCCATATCTGTACCATTGAATAAAAATCGTATGCAGCAGTTTACCAGTCTAATCCATGCCTGCAGGCTTGCTTAGGCATAATAATCTACCAAACCCAGCCGGCCATCCTGCTGTTCGTCAAGGGATGATACATGCTGTTGCTCTGTCACATCAGCTTCAGTCTGAGTACCGGCACCGCTGTGCCCACTCGTGCGCTCTTGGGCCTGAGCTTGTTGCTGCGATTGATCAGACACATCCACATCAACATTTTGCATGCCTTGTTGAGCAAACAGCTCACGCAAACGGTACATCTGCGACTCCAATGACTCGCGCACGCCAGCATTGGCGCTGCTAAAGCTGACTTGTGTATGTTCTTGGGTCATATCAATTTTGATATCTAAGCGCCCTAACTCAGCCGGATCGAGTTTAATCTCTGCTGACTTTAAGTTCTGCGCCGACATCCACATCACTTTATCTGTCACTTCCTGAGTCCAGCCAGGCTGCTGCATGGCTATCGCAGCACCGGGTACTGCACGAGCCTGCTCAACCGCAACTAAAGCTTCAGGTCGTGGCTGCATATCAGCTCGAATGGTATCGGTTGGCGTCACCGCCTTAGTATCTAGCAAGGTATCTGGCGCGGCTTTCACACTTTCCAGCAGCGCTGCAGAGCTGTTTTTATCCGCATTGGTCTTTTCAGTCAGACCATCAACGCTTTTACCAGGGGCATTGCCAAGTAATATCGACTTTTCAACCCCATCAACATCTTCAGCAGCACTGCCCTGTTTAGCATTCACTAAAACATTCTCTGCTTCCAGACTCAGCTCATCACTTTCTGCGTCTATATCAGACGCAAGCAAGCTGATGGTATTCTGCCCGAGCACAACCTTGCTGACACCTTCAGCAGTAGCCGTATCGCTTGTATATTCACTTGGTAAGGCTGCCAGAGCCATTAACAACAAAGGATCAAGCCATTGTTCTTCATCTACTGGCTGCTCAAGGCTGTCTTGGGTTAACAGTGCCGCGCTTTGGTCAGTGGTTGGCGTGAGTACTGCATCGATAGAGTCTTCACTGGCCATAACACTTTGTGTCTGTGCGTCCACAAGCTTAGAACTGGCAGTCGTTTTAGCATCTTGAGCCGGCTGACCTTTAACCGAGGTCTCTGCCTGCTCAGTCACCGACTGTTGCCCAACAGAACCGTGTTTGTCTTGCTCGGCGCTAGCAGCGCGCTGTTTAGCCTGCTGGGTTTGCTGCTGTTGCGTCGTACTCGCACGCTGCTGGGCATACACGGATGAAAAGCTGCGCTCCGGCGCTAGGGTACTGCGCTGACTGGCAGCCTTATCAGCAGCGCTCGGCTGCGTACGCACCGGTGCTGTCGACTGTAATAAAAAATCCGTGGTTGCCATAATGATGCTCCTACCATAAGCCTATACTGGCATAAGCAAAGCAAAATCCAAGCCAACCCTAGAGTTTCTCTGCTGCCACAGCCTTTACAGTGCTAACAGCACCGCCACAGATGCATGACTGTCATTAAATTGACCTTTACAGGCTCATCACATCCAAATAACGCGGCTGTGCCTGTGTATCAATGGTCAAATTGGCGAAATCAAACAATTGTCGATCCGCTAACTGCGAAGGTGCAACGTTCTGCAACGAGCGGAACATAATATCTAAACGGCCAGGCGTTTTTGCTTCCCACTCTTGCAGCATGCCCTTGACCACTTGGCGCTGTAGATTTTCTTGCGAGCCACATAAGTTGCACGGAATAATGGGAAAGCCTTGAATCTGCGCATACTCAGCAATATCACTTTCTTTGCAGTACGCCAAAGGACGAATCACGACATTGCGTCCATCATCAGACAATAATTTAGGCGGCATGGCTTTTAGGGTGCCACCAAAGAACATATTCAAGAAAAAGGTTTCTAAAATATCATCGCGGTGATGCCCGAGTGCCATTTTAGTTGCGCCAATCTCATCAGCATAGGTATAAAGCGTGCCGCGACGTAGACGTGAACACAGCGAACAGGTGGTGCGACCTTCAGGAATTTTTTCTTTGACCACTGAGTAAGTGTCTTTCTCAATAATATGGTACTCCACCCCTACAGACTCTAAGTAGGCAGGCAGCACATGCTCAGGAAAACCTGGCTGTTTCTGATCCATATTCACGGCCACCAAAGAAAACTGGATCGGCGCAACTTTTTGTAAATGCAGCAACATATCCAGCATGGCGTAGCTGTCTTTACCGCCGGACAAGCACACCATCACCTTGTCGCCTTCTTCAATCATCTTGAAATCAGTCACGGCTTCGCCAGCGAGGCGCTGTAAACGTTTCTGTAATTTCTTTTGATTGGCCAACACACTACTCATGACATGATCCGCAACAGGTAAAAACCGGCATTTTACCTGTTGCGCTCCACAAACCCTAGCGCTGTCTTGTGACTGGTAAAATATTTACTGCCGGTTGCACCTTAAATACTCGAAAGATCAGGACTCAAGTCGCTCGCGCCAGCCAGCTTCTTAGACGCAGATGCAATGATTTAAGCAACAGCAGCAAGCTGTTTACAGGGTAGCAACCAAGCCATGGCTAGACTGCGTCAACACCACTTATTGCGCTGACAAATATTCCAGTGTTTGCAACAGCATGCTGGTTTTAGGCATCGCACATCCTGCTGCTTGCGCTGCAGCTAAGGGCGCATGATAAATGGCTTGCAACTCCATAGGACGCTTTTGCTTAAAATCATGGAACATACTGGGCAAGTAGGCTGGCATCGCATCTGTGTACTTGAGCAGCGCCTGCACTAAGTTATCCGGCAAGGTATAACCGCATGCCTGCGCAGCAAGCATGGTCTCTTCCATCAACTGCGTGACCAGCTCGCGACTGTGCGCTTCGCTCATCAACTGTTCTATATCACTGTTAAGCAGTACTGATAAGCCGTTATATGGAATATTCCACACCAGCTTTTGCCAGCGTGCTTGCTGTAATACTGGCAAGGCTTTGGAATCTAAGCCGGCCTGCGTAAAGAAGCTCACCCCCATCTGCGCCAGTGCATAGCCTTCTTCTTGTGTGGCCGGACCGCTGTGGTAGCCCAGATTCACGCCACCTTGCGCCTGATGCTTAATCATCCCTGGCGCACTGCGATGGACATAGATAAAACACAAGCCGCCCAGTAGATGCAGATGATCATCCAACAAGGGCCGTATCTCATCCTCAATACCCAAACCATTTTGTAATAAAACGACTTTAGCCCCAGCCGCAGCCACTTGATTGATAATCGGCGCCAGCACAGGATTACTGGTGGTTTTCGCTCCCACAAATAACCAATCACATTTGGGCATTAAGGCTGGATCATTCCAAGCGTGGACTTTAGGCTCGTGCAACTCGCCATGTACGGCACTGCTAATATGCAAACCGTTTCTGCTCACCGCATCATATTCACTGCGCAATAGAAAATGCACTTCAAACCCTGCGCGGGCCAGCATAAATCCATAAAACCCACCCACGGCGCCTGTCCCGATAATACCAATGCGCGGTTGCTGCTCACTCATATCCACTCTCTTGTTCTTGGTCTATATGCGCGCAGCTTGTACTAGTGCGCGCTCTAGCACCAGCTCGACTTAAGGATTAACCACTAAAGTCTCAGCATTTAAAACGCGCTTGGCTTGCAAATAGGCTTTATTCCAATACTTAGAGTCGACACTGTCTAGGCGCACTGTGCCGCCTGAGGATGGTGCATGGACAAAGCGACCTTCACCCACATAAATGCCAGCATGACTGACACGCCCGTGCCCCGCGGTACTAAAAAACACAATATCGCCACTGCGTAACTTGTTGCGCGCGACATACTTACCTTGCATCTGCATCATTTGCGCTGTGGTACGCGGCAAATGAATGCCCGCTGCGTCGTTATACACAAACTTAATTAAACCACTGCAATCGAAACCAGAGGACGGCGTATTGCCGCCCCACACATAAGGCGTGCCGACCAAACCAATGGCACGAAACAGCACATCATCCGCCGTAGGATCAAACACTGCTGCCGCGGTTGAGCGCGGCGCAGGCACAGGCTCAGTGATTGGTGCGTGCGACGAACAAGCCGCTAAAAACGCTAAACTAGCCAAAGCCAATATACGAATACCTGTATGCATCGAATGCATCCCCTTGAACTCAACATAATAAATAAGCGGCACTATAACAAAACCGACTTCAACAACCACGCTTTATGCCTTGGTAAAGCGCTCCAACTGCATTTCTTTTAAACGACTGTAAGTGCGACGAAAAGCAAAGGCTAAATAACCTTGGGTGTACAGCTCTTCCAAAGCAACCGCAGCTTCAATATACACTGGGATACGTCGGTCATAGCACTCATCAATCAAAGCAATAAAACGTCGTACACTATCATCACCTTGCGCCAGCATCGGCAACTGGCGATCACCAGCATCAACGCGCAACACCCCATCCTCTGTGCCGCGAGCAATTTTCGCATGCTGCTGCTCGCCACCCAACTCAGGTATACCGCTGACAATCAACACCTGAAAACGCTCGCACAACAGCATAAAATCTTGTGCCGCAAACGGCTGCTCACACAGTTGCGCATATTCACACCAGAGCACAGTATCCGTATAGGCTTGAGTCATAAGGATGCGTGTTCCTAAAGCCAACTCACCTTGTGCAACACTTTGACCAGCGCTCAAAGAAGCGAATAATTGCGGTAGCGCACTGGGGTGCTCAGCCCTCTTAACCCAATAGCGCTGCACTCTGGGCCCATCATGTAAGCGATGATCTTGCTCTCCATTAACATTCACCAGTTGCATGTTTTTTTCAATAGCAGCGATTGCAGGTAACAAAGGGGTACGATTATAACCCTCACTGTAGAGCTCAGCAGGCGGCTGATTTGAAGTGGCGACAATGACTAAACCACGTTTAAAAAGCGCCTGAAACAAACCACCCAGAATCATAACGTCAGCAATATCACTGATAAATAACTCATCAAAACACAACACTTTAATTTCAGCCCTGAGCTCATCTGCAACTTTTTCTAGCGGATTGGGCGTACCTATTAAACGAAACAAGCGCTGATGAATATCTTTCATAAAATGATGAAAATGTTGCCGGCGCGCTGGAACGCTTAAACTTTGATAAAACTGATCCATCAACCAAGTTTTACCACGCCCCACGCGCCCATATAAATACACACCACTGACCACAACAGCGCCTGTCTGCAGCGCTTGATAGCACTGTTCTAAAGCGGCCACTGCTTGGCGTTGCGCAGCATCATCAATAAAGCCTTCGCTCACAGCCTGTGTATAGGCTTGCAGCGGTGATTGCTTACTTTGATTCATCATTAACGTCCTGCCTACCATGCCAATACCGCCACACCCACAATAATGCTCACAGCGATTACCATCCGCAAAGAACTCAACACCTCGCGCAAAAACAACCAGCCGATGCCTGTGCTGACTCTATACCCCACTGTTAAGCGCTCAAACCATCCACAGCAAAATCAAACATAGACTGCAGATTTTACAGCAGCGCTTGATAGCAGAGACTGCCCTAGCTCAATCAGACTATAGCCAAGCAACCGCCAGTTACTCCACCATAAGTCGCAGTATAAGTCACGCAGGGTGAATCTAAGCTGAAGTCACACGCAATTCAAAAGAGAGCATCCACACAGCCAAGCTTGTTTGCAGCGCAGCACTTGATTAAAGTAGTTAATTAATTTGTATAGCATCTGCGTTTATCCGCACATTCAGCGCATCATATGCGTGCCGTCATTTAGGGAATTCAATATGTCGCTTAATTTTTATGAAGATAACGCAGAGCAATTTGCTGCTAATACGCTTGATTTAGATATGAGTGCTGTATACGAGCGCTTTTTAGCCGCCTTACCTGAAGCTGGGCGTATTTTAGACGCCGGCTGCGGCGCAGGCCGTGATGTGGCTGCGTTTTTAGAGTTGGGTTATCCAGTCGAAGCTTTTGATGCCAGCGCCAAACTGGTGGCTATTGCGCACAAAATCAGCGGCATTGATATTCAACACAACACTTTTTTAGCGTTTGAAAGCGAACAACGCTTTGCTGGTATTTGGGCTTGCGCCTCGTTATTGCATGTACCACCGGCGCAAATGAGCGGCACCTTGCGCCATTTGGGTCAATTTCTACAGCCTCAAGGGGTGATGTATGTGTCGTTTAAATACCATGATGATGATCACCAGCGCGATGGCCGCCATTTCACCAACTGCACTGAGCAGCGTTTAGCAGGCTTTTTAGAAGGCACAGGTTTAGTGATAGACACCTTCTGGATCAGTCATGATCAGCGCCCGGGGCGTACTGATGAACAGTGGCTCAACGCTCTTATAGTTGCCAAATAGCCCAACTACAAGCCGTAATACAGACCACATATTGCTAAAGCACCACTATCAGTCAAAAACACTAGTGCATAAAAAAGGCTCTAAACCATAACGATTTAGAGCCTTATTCATGATTTCTTACTCAGCCAACACCTCAGTGCTGATTTTAATAAGTGGTCACATTTAAATTAAGTCGCTCAATAAAGCGATTTCTTTCACGCTTATTACCGTCTAAACGCTCAAAGTCTTGCAGCTTAACTTTGCTATCAGGTTTAACCGATACCTTGAAGCCCTTTTCTTTTGAAAACAAAGTTCCAATCACCGCAGTGCAGGCTTTTTTAGCGTTTTTATAACCCGAGTCATATTCTTTAATGCACTTGTCATTAATATGCTCGTACTGCTCATTAAACAACTGCTTGCGTTCTTTCTCTATGTTGCCATCCACCTTGGTTGGCGTAATGTTGTAACGCTGTTCGAGCAAGTTCGCGCGCTGCAAATATCCTTGGTCTTTAAATGACATATCCAGACCATTGATAGTGATATTTTTCAAATCCTCAAGCTGGCGATACGCATCACGCCTGTCCATACCTAAAAATTGCGCAGGTATGCTGGGCAAGACACCTAAGGCTGGATGGACCTGCGTGATCAGTAACATATTCTTCAGATCGCGCACACCTTCTAGATCCAACTGCATGTGCGTTGCAAACAAGTTCGGCAGATCAATGGCTAATTGCGTTTTTAGCGTACGATCTCGCTCATTGTAATTCCAGCTGACATTGACGTCATAAGGTTCAACAGCTGTTTGTCCACTGGCAGCCAGTAAAAAGCCAAACACATTACGATTGTAACCTTTGGCAAAATCACTATCTGGATCGGTAGGACGCACATTTTTCAGGCTGAGCTCGGCGCTCATGTGCTCTTTATCGTCGTTGAAGTTTTTAATCACAAACTTATCGACACTGAGCTCAACAGGAAAGAGCTCACGACTTTCAATGGTGATGTCTTTAATAGTTACTGTGCCGCCAAAGGGACTGGAGGACACTGACTTCCAAGAAAAGTAAGACTCAAGACGATTTTCATAGAGAAAATCCTCTAACTTTTTCTCAGCCTTACCACCGGCATAACTGGATAAGCCAAAGTAACCTACCGCTGCAACAGCCACGACTACGGGCGCAATAATTTTTACATTTAAACGGCTCATTCCTGCACCTCCTGCGCATCTGCAATCTGTTGTTGGGCTTGCTCTGGAGTCCAATCCGGCTGGTTATATTCCAAACGTGTCAGATTCAGTGGCGTAAAGAAATCCGTACAACCTTTCTCCTCACAGGCAAAGGCATAACTTGGGCTGACCACTGTCAGTGGTAGGCCTTGGCCATCTTGCTGCTCTAGATCCAGCTTTTGCTCACCGCGCAGTATGTACCAACCTTTACTCAGTTCAATATTGAGCTCAGCATCCAGTACATCCACACTCAACTCATAAGGGTAATTGGCGGTAAAGATGTCTTTTTTCTGGCCAGTAATATGTACGATCTGCGAGAAACCAGCCTTGCCGCCGCGCAATAACGACTCATAACCTGAATAGCCGGTTTTACTGTAACTGACATCTTTCAGCTTACTGGCAATCAACCGAGATAAATCACGCTGCTCATCACGGTACTCTTCGTAACTGTTAAGTTCTATTTGAGCCTGACGTGCTCGTTTTTGCATTTCTAGACGTGCCAAATAAGCCTCATGCTCAGCTTTACGCTGTGCTTCTTGTGCTTCACGTGCTTCGTTTCTAAACAAATGGTTGGTGGCATTATTTGGGTTAAATGACCACTCATTGCCACGCCAAGGTTTAGAGACGCTGACCTCATACAGCCAGTTCGCTGATTTGCGACTGACAATACCTTCAGCAAAATCAGTCACTGCGGCAAAACGATAGCTGGTGCGACGATCGAAGTTTTTCACCACAGCGCCCACCGGCGCCAAGACCACAGACTGGATGCTGGCAGCTTGTCTAAAGGTGTCTTTGTTGCCAGTCAGAAAGTAAATATTACTGCCATCAATATTCCAGTAACCATTCCAAGTTTTATCCACTTGAACTAAGTAATAGGATTGATTAGCAATATCTTTTTCTAACATCAGATAGGCATTACCCTCTTTATCCATATCAACCAAGGGCAACTGGGTATTGCTGTTAAGCGGTAAGCCGTGCTTAAAGAAACCTTCAAACCCTGCAATACGCGCACCATCAGAACGCATCACTGCAATGGTACCTTTACCGCTTAAATAGCCGTTTTCACAGCTCGCGCCCGTTGAGGTCACGGTATAGGCTTGCTGGCCAAGATCCACATCTTTTCTTAAAAACGCTTTACAGCCTTGCTGGTCAACTAAGGTGACCAAATACGGATGCTGCGGCAAGAACTGACTGGGATCTTTAGGCTGCCAACCGGCCACACTAAATGTTTCAGCCGGTGCCGCAACAGCCTCTACCGCAACCGGCGTAGCAACAGGTGTCTGTGCTGCCACTGGAGCAACTTCAGCAACCGCTTGGGTGGCGGGCCCTACTGCTGCAGGTGCTGTTGTAGGCGCTGGCGTTTCAGCTGTCACTGCAGCAACGGGTGCAGCAACTGCTGTAGGCGCAGGCTCTGCTTGCACCGCCGGTTTAACTGCGACTGACGCGACTGCCGTTTCAGGTGCAGCTGCCACCTCTGACACTGCTGGTGCTGGAGCAACTTCTACCGCAGGCGCTACTGCAACCGACGCAACGGCTTTAGGCGCAGGTTCTACAGCGACTTCTGGTGTTGCAACTACAGTTGCTACAGACTCAGCAGGAGCAACAGGCGCGGATGCTACTACTGCAGGCTCAGCAGCAGGTGCAACTGTTGCTGCTGGAGCAGCGGCAACTTGGACAGCTGGTTGATCTTGCGCCATCAACCACGCAGCTTGCTTGCTTGCAGTACCCGAGGCTTGTACTGTTTTGGCTTTATTTAAAGCCTGCCACGTCACTTTTTGCGCGGCTGGACATTGCTGACTAAATAAAACACCCAGCTTCGGCAGTAAGTTTTCTACGGCACTTAAGTTAGCCTGCTCTAAATCAAACGCAAAACGCAATGCCAGTTCGGGCTGACACCAGTTGTTATCGCTGGCCTGATCAACAAAAACCTCAACCTGCTGTGCTTGCGAAAAGGCTAAGCGGTGCTCTTGTGCCTGCGCGGTGGCATGAATACTCAATGCCAACAGCGATACAGATAATATCGATATTTTTTTCATAAATGTGCCTTAGATTAATTCCCAAGCGCCATCTGCAGCTTGGCACGCTTTGACTTGCTGCTGCTCAGTAGCCCCCTTAGCAGTGACTTTATAATCTAAGGTTTTACAGGCTGTTTGTGCGCTAACGGTTTCCATCTGCACGCTATCTAGATCAAAACCTTGTTGCTTAGCAACAGCATCGGGCATGGCATCTAAATCCGTAGCAGCCATCGCTTGACTGGCTTGAGCTTTTTGCACAGGTGCCTTTGCACTGACCAACGGAGCATGCACATAACCCACAGTTACACCCTTGCGACCTACAGCAATCCAGTTGTTGTCAGTACGGCCCAGTGCGGTAAAGGAACTGCCTGGCAATAAGCTACCTACGCGCGCGCCTGAAGTAGAGGGAGCACTGCGAACGTTGGCTGATTTTTGTGAGTAATAGGTCTGATTCAACAAAGTCATGTTGGATACAGTTTGCACCTGAGCAGTACGCTTCACGCTCACTGACTTTGTTTGTGTAGTCACTGCACTAGGGGTGATTGTTGCTTGTGCACCTGAGTGCTCCGAGGTCCACTGCACGGGTTGAGTGGAGTCTTGCTCTAACATACGCTGAGTTTGCAATGCCAATGATTGACGGTCACGCTCATCCAAACGCGAACCAATCATTTTACCTAATGCGCCACCTGCTAATGCACCAACTATCATTGCCGCAGTACGACCGCTACCACCACCAATCTGACTTCCTAAAGCAACACCTGCCACAGAACCAACCACTGTGGCGATATTCTCTTGGTTAAAGTATTCATTTTGGGCAAGGTTAGCGCAGCCTGATACGGAAATAATTGCCGCGGTTAAAGAACCCATTATAAAAGGTTTAACGTAGCGCATCGACGAACTCCATTGTCATCTATAAAGACATAATTGAATAGAAAAGCACGCCATTAAAACAAAGTAAAACCGGTTAGTCACTTAAGCTCTGTATAAACTTAAAAAGTCGACAAAAGCACCAACTGCCTAATGTGCTTTAAGATCTGTTAAAAGCATCAGCAGCCCCTATAAAAAAAGCGCCATAAAGGCGCTTTTCAATA
>CALZAE010000020.1 GCA_945612235.1 uncultured Gammaproteobacteria bacterium
CGTTATCTTTGGCGTACTGACGCACTTCTTGACTGATTTTCATTGAGCAGAACTTGGGCCCACACATTGAACAAAAGTGCGCCACTTTAGCGGACTCTTTCGGCAGGGTCTCATCATGAAACGCACGTGCGGTGTCTGGATCAAGGCCTAAATTAAATTGATCTTCCCAGCGAAATTCAAAGCGCGCCTTACTCAACGCATCATCACGGATTTGTGCCCCCGGATGCCCCTTGGCTAAGTCGGCAGCATGCGCGGCAATCTTGTAGGTGATAATCCCAGTTTTCACATCATCCTTATTCGGTAAACCTAAGTGCTCTTTAGGCGTTACGTAGCAAAGCATGGCGCAACCGTACCAAGCGATCATCGCCGCTCCAATACCTGAGGTAATGTGATCGTAACCCGGGGCAATATCAGTGGTTAATGGACCCAGCGTATAGAAAGGTGCTTCATCACAGCACTCCAGTTGCTTGTCCATATTTTCTTTAATCATATGCATCGGCACATGGCCTGGGCCTTCGATAAAGCATTGCACGTCATGCTGCCAGGCAATTTTAGTCAGCTCGCCTAAGGTTTCTAACTCAGCAAATTGCGCAGCATCGTTGGCATCGGCAATCGAGCCAGGGCGCAAACCATCACCCAAGGAGAAGCTGACATCGTAAGCTTTCATGATTTCGCAGATGTCTTCAAAATGGGTATAGAGAAAGTTTTCTTTATGGTGAGCTAAACACCACTTAGCCATAATCGAGCCACCACGCGAGACAATGCCAGTCACTCGCTTGGCGGTCAGCGGCACATAGCGCAGCAAGACACCGGCATGAATGGTGAAGTAATCAACGCCCTGCTCAGCTTGCTCAATTAAGGTATCGCGAAATATCTCCCAAGTCAGATCTTCAGCCACGCCATTCACTTTCTCCAGCGCCTGATAAATCGGCACAGTACCGACTGGAACGGGTGAGTTACGAATGATCCACTCGCGTGTCTCATGGATATTCTTACCCGTGGACAGATCCATAATGGTGTCGGAGCCCCAGCGAATCCCCCAGGTTAGCTTGGCCACTTCTTCTTCAATGGATGAACCCAGTGCGCTGTTACCAATATTGCCGTTAATCTTCACCAGAAAATTGCGCCCTAAAATCATCGGCTCCAGCTCGGTATGGTTAATATTGGCCGGAATAATCGCGCGACCGCGGGCAATTTCGGAGCGGACAAACTCTGGGGTGATTTCTTTAGGAATACTGGCACCAAAGCTTTGCCCAGCATGCTGACTGTCGAGCAAACCTGCTTCGCGCGCTTTTTCTAACTTAAGATTTTCACGAATCGCCACATACTCCATTTCCGGAGTAATGATGCCTTGGCGCGCATAGTGCATTTGTGTGACGTTTTTACCGGCTTTAGCGCGACGCGGATTACGAATCGAAGCAAAGCGCATGCTCTTCAATTCAGGATCATCTAAGCGCTGTTGACCGAAGCTTGAACTCAAACCATTCAAGACTTCAGTATCGCCACGCTCTTCAATCCAGCTGCTGCGCACATCAGCCAAGCCTTTACGCACATCAATTTTTACGCTCGGGTCACTGTACGGCCCGGAGGTGTCGTAGACAAATACAGGTGCGTTTTCTTCAATGCCTTCATCGGTTTCAGTTGGCGTTAAGCTGATTTCACGCATGGGTACGAGAATATCGGGGCGTGAGCCTTGCACGTAAATTTTGCGGGAGTTGGGAAAGGGCTGAATCGATTGCTGATCGACTTGCGCGGTAGCACTGAGGTGCTGAGACAGAGTTTGCGTCATTCTTATGGTTCTCCAAAAAACACGAAAAAAAGTGTCGGGGGAACCAGCGGACATAGGCAGGCCTACCTTGCGGCAGACTTATCTTGTTTCCTACGCGAGTATTAACTCGATCAGGTTCAACGGGACCCGGATTAACCGATCTCAGCTCTCTTTAAGAGCACCCCGACAAGAAGCAGCCAATAGCTAAACACTGTGCAAGCTAAACTGCAAGTGCAGGCGACCCAGTGCTAAGCTGTACAACATCTGAAACAATCTTAGCGCAGGCTTGACCGTCTTAATGATCAGCCGTAGCCTTAAGCCGTTTTTCTCTATGTAATTTAGGATACTCACGATGCGCTTACTGTCGCTCACTTTTGTTATTGCTACAGTGCTAGGTTCAACTGCTTATGCAGCACCCAGCACGTCAAATAAAGTTAACCTGCTAGAGGTCTATCAACTGGCGGTTGATAACAATGCGGACCTAGCAGCTGCTCATGCAGACTACAAAGCGCAAAGTGAGCGCGTACCGCAAGCGCGTGCTGGCCTGCTACCACAATTGGGTGCCGGTGCGAGCAATAGCAGTAGCCGCAGTAAAGTTGATACCAACATGGGCTCACAAAGTGCATCGCGCAGCGCATTAGTCTATCAAGCCAGTCTCAGCCAACCGCTGTTTCGTTTAGATCGCTGGTACCAACTGCAAGCAGCGCAAGCTAGCAATGAGCAATCAGCGTTAGAGCTGTCAGCCATCGAGCAAAACCTAATTTTGCAAAGCTCTGAAGTGTATTTTTCTGTATTGCGCGCACAAGATAACTTAGCCGCCAGCCGTGCGGAAGAGTCGGCGTTTAAACGCCAGTTTGATATGGCCAGCGAGCGCTTTGATGTCGGCCTTTCAGATAAAACTGATGTCTTGCAAGCACAAGCCGCTTATGACGCCGCACGCGCGAATCGCATGGTGGCTGAGCGCATGGTCAGTGATGCATTCCAAGCAGTCATCACCTTAACCAATATGGACTTAGCCGCACTCGAAGGTGTTAAGCACAGCCTACCTGTGCTGCCGCCATCACCCAACGATGCAACGGCTTGGGTGAATACCGCCACGGAACAAAATCTTAAACTGCAAGCCATTAATTACGCAGTGCAAGCAGCACAAGACAGTGTTAAGCAACGTAAATCTGGTCATGCGCCAACAGTCGACGCCATAGCCCAATATCAAAAAGGCGACAATGATGGTCTAGGCTTTGTAAATAGCGGCCAAGGCATGCCTCGCTTTAATGGTAAAGCCGAGCAAAGCAGCATCGGCCTACAGCTGAACATTCCACTGTACACAGGCGGTATGACCAGCTCGCAAGTACGTGAAGGCGTGTATCGCTTAGACCAAGCCGAGCAAATGCGTGAAAGCTTACGCCGCAGCACAGTGCAAGATGCACGTAATTTCCACCGTGCGGTCAATACTGACGTTGAGCAAGTACAAGCGCTTAAGCAAGCGATCATCTCGAGCCAAAGTGCTGTAGAAGCCACACAAATTGGTTACGAAGTAGGTACGCGTAATATTGTTGACGTACTCGATGCGCAACGCGTGCTCTATGTTGCCGTGCGCAACTACAACAACGCTCGTTATGACTATATTTTAAACAATCTGCGTTTACAGCAAACGGCTGGTACTTTGAGCCCTGACAATCTGCAAGCTTTATCGCAGTACTTAAATCCAGACTACAATCCGGATAACGACTTTTTACCGCCTGATTTAGATAAAGAAATCGAAGCGAATTTGCGTCGTCGTTAAACAAAAAAGGCTGACTGCAATAGTCAGCCTTTTTTAGGCATATCTCTCGTATTTTATAAACTACGAATGACAAACTCAGATTTTACAGGCTCAAACGCATCGACAAGTCGATCGCTTTGACATCTTTAGTCAAAGTACCCAGTGAAATGTAATCCACTCCCGTCTCAGCAATCCCACGAATAGTCTGCTCATTCACGCCACCTGATGCTTCAAGCTTAGCTTGCCCAGCATTGAGCGTGACTGCAGTGCGCATATCCTCAAGGCTCAACTCATCGAGCATAATAATATCCGCGCCCGCTGCCAGTGCTTGACGCAACTCATCAAGGTTTTCCACTTCAACTTCCACAGGCTTACCTGGAGCAATGCGGTGTGCGGCAGCGACAGTTGCCGCCACGCCACCACAGGCAGCAATATGGTTTTCTTTAATTAGAAATGCATCGTACAAACCTAAACGGTGATTATGGCAACCACCGCAGGTCACCGCGTATTTTTGTGCCAAACGTAAACCGGGTAAAGTTTTACGGGTATCCAATAACTTCACCGCTGTACCAGCGACCTGATCGGCAAAATACTGCGCGCGCGTGGCTACTGCTGACAAACTCTGTAAAAAATTCAGCGCGGCACGCTCACCCGTAAGCAAAGAGCGCGCGGCACCGTCCAACTCAAACAACACATCATTGGCTTGCACACGCTGACCATCGGCAACCAACCAATGCACTTTAACGTTGCCATCCACTTGACGAAAGACTTCGTTGACCCAAGCCACACCACTGATTACCGCAGCTTCACGGGTAATCACATGAGCTTTCGCCTGCTGCTCGGCAGGAATCAGTTGCGCAGTGATATCGCCAGCGCCCACGTCTTCCACCAAGGCGCTACGCACATTGGCTTCGATTTCTGCGGTCAATTGCTCAAGTGTCAGGTTGGCCATGTTCTGCTCCTCAATAAATATTATTCATTATAAAGACTTAACCTCGTCTGCACAGTAGTGCTCGCGCAAAGAACAACCAAACTACAGTCATCGCAAGTTGTTCTGTGCTGTTTCCAATTCCCTTTCTACTCTCAGTTGCTGGCGGCTACCGACCCAATCTGTATATCAGCGCACCACTGTTGCTCGCTACTGCGCGGGCTCCATTGTCCAATCAGCGGCTGCAAACCAACCAGCACCACTCGAACAAAGCCATTTTCAGGTGTGATATACCAACGTACAGGCTGTTGCTCTGCCAACATAATCTCGCCCTGTGCAGCTTGCCCATAGACATCTAGCAAGGCCAACTGATAAGCACCCTGCTGATAACTGATCTGCACTTGCGCTGGCCGCTTTAAGCACACACCAAGACCGTTAGCATAGCTTTGCACCTGCACAACGCTATTGCGGTACTGCGGCACAGCAGCAGGATTGAATAAGCGCCCGAGCATCATGCCGACTAAAAAGGCGAGTAAAGCAAGACTGGCAAAAAACTTGAATATCCATTGCCGCCTTGGCGGGGATTCCCATGTAGAATCGCGGTTTATTTTATCGTCAGGATCAAGCATGTTTCACGTCATTCTCTTTGAGCCAGAAATCCCACCCAATACCGGCAATATTATTCGCTTATGCGCTAATGTGGGCTGCAGCTTACATTTAATTGAACCACTTGGCTTTGAGTTTGACGACAAACGTCTACGTCGCGCGGGCTTGGATTACCAAGAATTTGCTCATGTGCAACTGCATGCCAACCTGCAAGATTGCCTCGAAGCTTTGCAACACCCTCGTTTATTTGCCTTAAGTACCAAAGGCCAACACAGCTACGCCGATGCAACTTATCAAGACGGTGATGCTTTTATTTTTGGCCCTGAAACTCGCGGCTTACCTGAGGATGTGCGCAATAGCATTCCAGCAGAACAGCTGGTGCGCCTACCGATGCGTGAAGGCTCGCGCAGCCTCAATCTATCCAATACCGTAGCGATTGCCGTTTATGAGGCGTGGCGCCAGCTTGGATTTGCTCAGCAAGAATAAAAACACCCCGACCAGTAAACTACTGATCGGGGTGTGTTGTACGCAACGCTATACAGCTAGAATTTTATAGGAGCAGGCTGCGAATCTCAGCCAAGATCTCACTCAAGCGACGCGTGAAGTGTGCTGCTGCGGCACCGTTAATCACACGGTGGTCATAGGACAATGACAGCGGCAACATCAAGCGTGGATCAAAGCTTGCGCCATTCCATACCGGCTGCATAGTGGCTCGTGATACACCCAAAATAGCCACTTCAGGCGCATTCACAATCGGCGTAAAGCCCGTACCACCAATATGGCCTAAGCTAGAAATGGTAAAGCATGCGCCTTGCATATCTTCAGCTTTCAGCTTTTTATTGCGCGCCTTGTCAGCCAGTTCAGCGGCTTCTGCCGACAGTTGCAATAAGCTCTTCTGGTCGACATCACGAATCACCGGCACCAACAAACCATCTGGCGTATCCACAGCAAAACCAAGATGCACATATTTCTTGCGAATCAAGGCTTTGCCACTGGGCGCTAGCGAGCTGTTGAAGTCTGGCATTTCTTTAAGCAAATGCGCACAGGCTTTCAACAAGAACGGCAGAATAGTAAGCTTGACCCCAGCTTTTTCTGCAACCGCTTTTTGGCTAACGCGGAAAGCTTCCAAGTCAGTCATATCCGCCGACTCAAACTGTGTCACATGCGGCACATTGAGCCAGCTGCGATGCAGATTCAGCGCACCAATTTGCTGTAAGCGCGTCATTGGCACTTCTTCGATATCACCAAAGCGCGCAAAGTCCACTTCAGGAATAGGTGGAATACCACTGCCCTGCTCAGTTGCACCACTGGACTGTTTGCTCAGGGCTTTTTGCACATAAGCATGGATATCTTCTTTAACCAAACGCTGATGCGGACCTGTGGCTGTGACCAAGCCTAAATCAACACCAAACTCACGCGCCAGTTTACGCACAGCAGGACCGGCATGTACGGCAGTGGTTTTGCGCTTTTCAGGAGCAGGTGCCGTAACCGGAGCAACTGATACTGCAGCACTGGGCTTAGGTATCGATGGTGCGACTGCTGCTGGCTGCTCTGCGGCGGCAGGCGTAGCCTGACTGACAGTCTGCGCAACTTTAACCTTAAAGATTAAGTCGCCCATACCCACTTCTGCATCTAAACGCACCAAGACTTCAACCACTTCGCCATTGACTGGTGAAGGGATTTCCATACTGGCTTTATCAGACTCAAGTGTCAGTAACGACTGATCTTCAGTGATCTGATCGCCGACTGCCACCAACAGCTCAATCACTCGTGCTTTACCGGACGAGCCAATATCAGGCACATGGATTTCTTCAATCACATTTTCTGCTGCTACTTCAGCAACACTCGGTAATGCAGGAGCTGGTGCGGCCGGCGCAGCAGTCGGCTCAACTTTAGCCTCAACTTCAGGCTCAGCACTGACCACTGCGTCATCCTCAATTTCAAGCTCAAGCAAATCATCACCTTCTTTGAGGCGATCACCGAGTTTAACGGCCAAGCTCTTGATCACCCCAGCTTTAGGTGCTGGAATTTCCATACTGGCTTTATCAGACTCAAGTGTCAGCAAGCTTTGTTCCGCTTCAATGCGGTCGCCTACTTTCACAAATAACTCAATCACCTCACCCTCACCGGTGCCGATGTCGGGTACGCGAATTAATTCAATCATCGCAGCTCTCCTCAGCAGTCCAGTGGATTAGGTTTGTTTGCATCAATACCAAATTTATCCATGGCATCTATCATTACTTGTGCATCCAACTGACCTTGGGCAACTAAGCCTTCTAGTGCAGCCAGCACGACCCAATGACGATCCACTTCAAAGAAGTGACGCAGTTTTTTGCGTGAGTCACTGCGGCCAAAGCCATCGGTACCCAACACCTTGTACTGATCTTGTGGCACCCACTGACGCACCTGATCAGCATAGAGCTTCATATAGTCGGTTGAGGCAACCACTGGTCCACGGCGGTCTTGCAAGCACTCCTCAATATGTGACAAACGGGCGGTTTCACGTGGGTGTAAACGATTCCAACGCTCAACATCTAAACAGTCGCGACGCAGTTCGTTAAAGCTGGTGACACTCCATACATCAGCACCAACGCCAAAATCATCACGCAAAATTTTCGCCGCTTCGCGCACTTCACGTAAAATCGTACCACTGCCTAACAACTGCACATGCAACTCACTGCTGCGCTTGTCTTCTTCAAGCAAGTACATACCGCGAATGATATTTTCTTCAATGCCTTCAATCTCTGGCATCGCTGGTTGCTCATACGCTTCGTTCATCATAGTGATGTAGTAGTAGCGATCGTTTTGCAACTCCAACATCTGATGCACACCTTCGCGAATAATCACTGCCATCTCGTAACCGTAAGCTGGATCATAAGCATGGCAGTTCGGAATGGTGCCTGCCAAAATGTGGCTGTGACCATCTTGGTGTTGTAAGCCTTCACCGTTAAGCGTGGTGCGACCCGCTGTACCAGCCATCAAGAAACCACGCGCACGAATATCGCCTGCAGCCCAAGCTAAGTCACCAATACGCTGGAAACCAAACATTGAATAAAACGCATAGAACGGCAGCATCGGTTGATTGTGGTTACTGTAGGCCGTTGCTGCAGCAATCCACGCTGACATTGCACCGGCTTCAGTAATACCTTCTTCGAGAATCTGGCCTTTTTTATCTTCCTTGTAGTACATCACCTGACCGTGATCAACCGGCTGGTAGAGCTGTCCTACTGCAGAATAAATACCCAACTGACGGAACATACCTTCCATACCAAAGGTACGCGCCTCATCCGGCACGATCGGCACAATACGGCTGCCTAAATCTTTGTCCTTCAGCAGCTGCGCCAAGATACGTACAAACACCATGGTGGTCGAAACTTCACGCTCACCACTACCATCAAGAATAGTTTTCAACGTTTCCAGCGATGGCGTTGGAATGCTCATGCTTTTCATGCGGCGCTGCGGAACAAAACCACCGAGTTGCTCGCGACGCTCTTTTAAGTAACGTATTTCGGCACTGTTTTCGGCTGGACGATAAAACGGCAGGCTTTCGATATTCTCATCAGCCACTGGAATACCAAAGCGATCTCTAAAACCCTTTAGGCTTTCTAGGTCAACTTTCTTCACGTTATGCGCGATGTTTTGCGCTTCACCGGTTCCTGTACCATAACCTTTAATGGTTTTCGCTAAAATAACTGTAGGCTGGCCTTCGTGGTTTACCGCCGCATGGTAGGCAGCATAAACTTTAAACGGATCATGGCCACCACGGTTCAGATTCCAAATCTCATCGTCAGTGAGATCGGACACCATCTCTGCAAGTTTCGGATCAGCACCAAAGAAGTCTTTACGCACAAAGGCGCCGTCATTGGCTTTGTAGTTTTGGTAATCACCATCGAGCGCTTCATCCATGCGTCGCTGCATCACACCTTCAGTGTCTTTGGCGAACAGAGGATCCCATAAACGGCCCCATAGAACCTTAATCACGTTCCACTCAGCACCACGGAAGTTACCTTCGAGTTCCTGAATGATTTTACCGTTACCACGCACCGGACCATCAAGGCGCTGCAAGTTACAGTTGATCACGAAAATCAGGTTGTCGAGTTTTTCACGACCGGCTAAAGAAATCGCACCTAAAGATTCTGGCTCATCGGTTTCACCGTCACCTAAGAAACACCAGACTTTTTGCTTACCGGGTTGAATAAAACCACGGTGCTCAAGGTATTTCATAAAGCGCGCTTGGTAAATCGCTTGAATTGGACCTAAACCCATAGATACGGTCGGGAACTGCCAGTAATCTGGCATCAACCATGGGTGCGGGTAAGACGATAAACCTTCGCCATCGGTTTCACGACGGAAGCTTTCCAGTTGCTCTTCGCTGATACGGCCTTCTAAGAAAGAACGCGCATAAACACCCGGTGAAGCGTGGCCTTGGAAATAAATCAAGTCACCGCCATGCTCTTCAGTCGGTGCTTTAAAGAAATAGTTGAAGCCAATATCATACAAGGTTGCACTCGAAGCAAAGGTCGCAATATGGCCACCTAAGTCGGGATCAGCTTGGTTGGCACGCATCACCATTGCCAGCGCATTCCAACGCACCAGAGAGCGAATACGACGCTCCATAAACAAGTCACCCGGCATGCGGGCTTCGTGCGTTACAGGAATAGTATTGCGATACGGGGTGGTAATCGCATGAGGTAAACGTGTACCACTGCGGCTGGCAAGTTCACCTAGACGCGATAAAAGGTAGTGTACGCGCTCTTCGCCTTCGTGTGCTTGAACTGAGTCCAAAGCATCCAGCCATTCTTGCGTTTCTACCGGATCAAAATCTTGCATGTTTCGCTCCCAAACAAAGGGTCTATTGATGATGAGACCTATACGTGCTTCATGTCTTGTGAACAGTCAGCCCATGGCACAGCAAAAGTCATCTTATTTTTCTTTTATGTAGTTTTACTACAAAATGACGCAGGAGTCAGCATTTATTAACTAAGCCTTTTGGCCAAGTGATTTTCTTAGGCGCGCCATATCCTGCTGATTTAAGGTATCTTTACTGACACTCTTAGCGCGACATTGTTCAGGATCTGGCATGACCCCTCTTTTACTGGATACGATTCCTTCAAGCTTATTACTTTTACAGCAAAAAGCGCAGCGCGAGTGGGCGCATGCCTTACAAGAACACAACATCGCTAATCCACAATGGTTAGACAGCCGCTATCAAGACTTTATTCGCGTCTGCAGCTTAAGTGATTTTGTTTTAGGTCAAGCTATTCGTGATCCACAGATGCTGATTGACCTCGTTGCCTCAGGGCAGCTTGATCGCACCTTAGTACCGGGCGAAACGCGCTATCAACTCAATGAGCGCCTCACTGATTGCCCTGATGAAAATAGCTTATTACTGCACCTACGCCAATACCGCAACCGCCAACAGGTGCGCATTATTTGGCGAGACTTAATTCGCCAAGCTGAACTGAGCGAGACCTGTCGCGACTTATCAGCCATGGCCGATGCCTGCACTGATTTAGCCTACCACTGGTTGTACCAGCAACATTGTCAACTGTTTGGAACACCCATCGGCCGTTACAGCAAGCTCCCGCAGCAACTGGTTATCCTCGGCATGGGCAAGCTGGGTGCCTATGAGCTGAACCTATCTTCCGATGTCGATTTAATTTTCACCTACCCAGAAGGAGGTGAAACTGAAGGCGCTAAACGCAGCTTAGACAATCAAGAGTTCTTTACGCGCTTAGGGCAAAAGCTGATTAAAGCATTGGATACTATGACCGAGGATGGCTTTGCGTTTCGCGTGGATATGCGTCTGCGCCCCTACGGTTCAGGTGGGCCACTGGTGTATAGCTTTAACGCCATAGAACAGTATTATCAAAACCAAGGCCGTGACTGGGAACGCTACGCCATGATTAAAGCGCGCGTGATTGCCGGTGATCAAAATGCCGGCTCTACCCTTTTGCGCATTTTGCGACCCTTTGTTTACCGTCGTTATCTGGACTTTTCCGCCATTGAAGCACTGCGTTCGATGAAGCAGTTGATTCAACAAGAAGTACGCCGCAAAGATATGGACGACAATATCAAGCTCGGCTCCGGTGGCATCCGTGAAGTGGAATTTATTGCCCAAGCCTTCCAGCTGATTCATGGCGGCCGCGATCTGAGCCTGCAACAACGTCCTTTACTCAATATTTTGGATACGCTGGCGGCCCAAGGCTATATGCCTTCATCGGACGTGACTGAACTTAAAGATGCTTACCGCTTTTTGCGCTACACCGAGCATGCGCTGCAAGCAGTGGCCGACCTGCAAACACAAAGCCTGCCTGATACTGAGCTTGAGCAAGCACGCCTAGCCTTTATGATGGGTTTTAATGATTGGGCGACGTTTTTTGGCCAACTGATGTATTGGCGTAAACGCATCGAACATCATTTCCGCGAAGTGATTGCCGACCCCGATGAAGATGACGAAGACTGCATTGGCGGTGAGTGGTTACCGGTATGGGAAGACACCATTGCTGCAGAAAGTATCTATCAACAGCTCAGCGATGCGGGTTATCAGGACAGCCCAGCAGCTTGGCAACGTATTGTGCAACTGCGTGAAGGCAGCCAAGTCCGAGCGATGCAACGCCTTGGGCGTGAGCGTTTGGACGCTTTTATGCCTCGGTTTTTATCGCAAGCAATGGAGCATGATAATCCTGATTTGGTGCTGGAGCGCGTCTTACCGCTGATTGAAGCTGTAGCCCGCCGCTCGGCTTACTTAGTCTTACTTACAGAAAACCCAGGCGCATTGCTGAGAGTGATCAGTCTGTGTGCCGCCAGTCCTTGGATTGCCGAACAGTTGACGCGCTTTCCCGCGCTACTCGATGAGCTGCTCAATGAAGGTCGCCTCTATCGCCCACCTTTAGCACCTGAGCTTGCGGCTGAATTACGCGAATACCTGCTGCGTATTCCTGAAGATGATGTAGAGCAGCAAATGAATGCGCTGCGTCACTTTAAGCTAGCGCACCGTTTGCGCGTCGCTGCATCAGAAATTGCCGGTACGCTACCGCTCATGAAAGTCAGCGACTATTTAACCTGGCTGGCTGAAGCCATTTTGGAACAAGTACTGCATTTAGTCTGGAATGAAATGGTACGCAAGCATGGCGTACCTCAACGCTTCGATGGCAGCAGCAGCGTACTGGACTTTGTGGTGGTCGGTTATGGCAAGCTTGGCGGGATTGAGCTGGGCCATGGCTCAGATTTGGATTTAGTCTTTATTTATGATTGCGACCCTCTAGCAGAAACTGACGGCGCCCGACCAGTTGATGGCGCACAGTTTTATACCCGCATGGGGCAACGGATTATTTCAATGCTGACCACGCGCACCACTGCTGGCGGTCTCTATGATGTAGATATGCGCTTACGTCCCAGTGGTGATTCAGGCTTACTGGCTACATCGCTGACAGCTTTTACCCGCTACCAAGAAGAACAAGCTTGGACTTGGGAGCACCAAGCGCTGATCCGTGCGCGCGTGTTAGTCGGTGACGCGACCTTAACTCAGCAATTTGATCAAGTACGTTTAAATGTTTTGGGCCGTCAACGCAGTTTGCCCATATTACAAGCAGAAGTCAGCGAAATGCGCGCCAAAATGCGGCATAATCACGGTACTCAGATCACCCAAGGTGGTTTAGGCCAGAATGCTTTCAACCCTGATGTACAATTTGATCTAAAGCAGGACGCTGGTGGTATCGTTGACATCGAATTTATGGTGCAATATGCCGTCCTAGCTTGGTCATGGCAATATCCACAACTGGTAACCTATACCGACAACATCCGTATTCTTGACGGTCTCGGCGCAGAAAACCTGCTCAATGCGGATCACGTTCGCATGTTACAGGAGGCTTACAAAGCCTATCGTGCTGCGGCCCACCGTCTGGCCCTGCAAAAGCAGCAAGGCGTGGTTGAAGGCAATTTATTTATAGACGAGCGTCACGCAGTGATGGGCGTCTGGCAAGAGCTGGGCTTGAGTTATCTGTAAACAGTTTTTAAATATTATTTTCAGGAGCACGTAAAAATGTCGATGGCTGATCGTGATGGCGTTATTTGGTATGACGGTGAAATGGTTGAATGGCGTAACGCTACCACTCACGTTCTGACTCACTCATTACACTACGGCATGGGTGTGTTTGAAGGCGTTCGTGCTTACAAAACTCCAAAAGGTACGGCGATTTTCCGCTTACAAGCACACACTGATCGTCTGTTTGAATCAGCGCATATCATGAATATGAAGATTCCTTTTACCAAAGAAGAAATCAACGAAGCGATTATTGCTTCAGTGCGTGAGAACAAACTCGACAGCGCGTATATCCGTCCTTTGGCGTTTTACGGTTCAGAAGGCATGGGTATCCGTGCTGACAACCTTAAAGTACACCTGATTGTTGCCGCATGGCACTGGGGTGCTTACATGGGCGACGAAGCACTGAAAAACGGTATTAAAGTACGTACCAGTTCATTCACTCGTCACCACGTAAACATCACTATGACCCGCGCAAAATCCAGTGGTGCTTATGTGAACTCGATGTTGGCGCTGCAAGAAGCGGTGTCAGGTGGTGCTGACGAAGCACTGTTGTTAGACCCAGAAGGTTATGTAGCTGAAGGTTCAGGCGAGAACATCTTCCTAGTCAAAAATGGTGTAATTTATACGCCAGAAGTGACTGCCTGCCTGAATGGTATTACCCGTAATACCATTTTGACTTTGGCTAAAGAGCGCGGCATCGAAATCGTTGAAAAGCGCATCACTCGTGACGAAGTCTATATTGCTGATGAAGCCTTCTTTACCGGTACTGCTGCAGAAGTAACGCCAATCCGCGAAGTCGATGGCCGTCAAATCGGTATCGGCAGCCGTGGTCCTGTGACTGAAGTACTGCAAAAAGCTTACTTTGATCTCGTGACCGGCGAAACTGAAGACTATGCAGAGTGGCGTACACTGGTTAACTGATACTTAACCGTTGATCGCTGATAAAAAAGCCCGCTGAAAATTTCTTTTCGCGGGCTTTTTTGTGACTGGATCGTGCTTAAATTAGTTTTTAAAACTCTTCAAAGCATAAATATCATAGCGACTGGATTTACCATCCAAACTATAAGTCGGCGGCGTTCCAGCAATCGCTGGAGCTTTACGCGGACGCTTGACCACCACACGATGAGTCGCCAAGGCTAAGGCCGCAGCCAGCAACTCTGGCGCATCATCATCCGCGCCAACCAAGGGCTTAAACAAGCGCATTTCTTTTTTAACTAGGGCGCTTTTATCGCGACTGGGAAACATCGGATCGAGATGCACCACTTGCGGTGCTTCATCACTCCACTCTGACATTAAGGCAATCGCATCGCCAATCAGCAAGGGCATATGCTGCACAATACCCGCCACATCTGCACTCAAGCGCGCACGGCGCAAACCATCACTTAATAAAGCTGCCACAATCGGGTTGCGCTCTATCATTTGCACCTTGCAGCCCAAACAGGCCAAGACAAAAGCATCACGGCCTAAACCTGCGGTGGCATCGAGTACCGTTGGCCGCACACCGGTTTGCACACCCACTGCTTTAGCAATCATCTGCCCACTACCACCACCGAATTGACGGCGGTGCGCTAATGCACCCTCAATAAAATCAACGCGCACAGGGCCAGGCGCAGCGGCACCTAGATCTTGCAGTTGTAAACCGTCAACACTGACCTGCAACGCAAATTCAGCGTCGCCCGTTTGCGGCAAAGCCAACTCATGCGCCCACTGTTGGGCAACAGCTTGGTCGGCCGGAGTCATAGCGTCAACACGAATTAAAATAGGGGTAGTTGCAGTTAAATCAGACATTAAGCGTACAGATCAAGACCTAAGACAGTGGCAGCTTCTTCTGCCTTATGACTAAATGCAGCAGTAGTGCTATAGCTGGCTAAAGCTTTACTGGCTTGGTACTGCTGCGCTGGATTGTTTAAGGCTTGACGCGCCTCATATTGCTGAATTTGCATCTGCGCAGAAGGACGCTGCACAGCTTGAGGCGTATCTAAGCGTAGCGAGTCAGTGGCATTGGCCGGCTGCTGCTGACGCATACGGCTTTCTGCTTGGCGAACAGCATCATCCATCTGCGCACTGGTGTCAGGGCGCGTGGTTCTGTTGGGCACATAAGCAGGTGAAAAACCGTCAATACGCATAAGGTTGAAATCTCATCAATAGAGCCACACTGTAACTAGACTTAAAGCACAGTTCAATGCTGCTAAGACTGCTTAGGCGTAGCAACTTGATCACGCAAATAAATCGGCTGCGCCGCCTCGGCACTCACCGCCTCACCGCGCTGCCACATCCCTTGCGCCAAAGTCAAAATATCTTCGGCATGGGGCAATAATTGTTCTGCTCGACCTGTCACTGCCACACTCATTCGCTCGCCATAGGCTTGCCAACCGGTGCCCGCCGCAAACCATTCACCTGTTGCAGCGCAAGGCAATTGAGCATGCTCTGGCGCCAGTACAGCTTCAATATCTTGCAAGCGTACCTCACCATCAACTATGGCATAACAGCCCCAGTATACTTCATCCATGCGTGCATCAATCGCCACAGCAACCTGTTGTACTGACTGTTCACGACAAGCACGCTGAGCAATGGCGGCCAGATTAGAGACCGGCAATACCGGAATACGCAAAGCAAAGGCCAAGCCCTGTACAACACCAACCGCAATGCGCAAGCCAGTAAAGGCACCAGGGCCACGACCAAAGGCAATCGCCTCTAGATCAGTTTTCGCAATACCAGCTTCAGCCAGTACTTCGCTGATCATCGGTAAAATAGATTGTGCATGTAAACGGGGAATGACCGCGTAACGGCTGAAAACTTGTCCATTGTGCAATAACGCAACGGAACAGGCTTCAGTGGCGGTATCGAGCGCCAATAAAGTCGTCATGATTGATAGTCAAATAATAAAACATCGATTGTAGCAGGGAGACTGCATAGAGGGGAATTACAGGTCACTCATCAGTAAGAATACATTCGCTACTACACCGAGCACGCTCTGCGCAACAGCGAATATATTCCCAAGCTCTAGCTTAATCTAACGCAGCTAAAACCTTAGCGGTAATCTGCTCAACTGAGCCAACACCTTCAATGGCGCTGTACTTAGGCGTGCCATTGACTGCTGCGAGATCTTGATAAAAAGCAACTAGCGGCTTGGTTTGTGAGTGATACACAGACAAACGGTGACGCACGGTTTCTTCTTTATCATCTTCGCGCTGAATCAGGTCTTCACCGGTTTCATCGTCTTTGCCTGCAACTTTAGGTGCGTTGTGCTCGACATGGTAAGTGCGACCTGAAGCTGGGTGCATGCGACGACCGGCAATACGACCGACAATTTCTTCGTCTTCTACAGCAATTTCGATCACGTGATCAATTTCCACGCCGGCTTCACGCAACGCTTCTGCTTGCGGAATGGTGCGTGGGAAACCATCGAATAAAAAGCCATTCGCGCAATCATCTGCACTAATACGCTCTTTAATCAGATCAATAATGATCTCATCGGATACCAAACCACCGGTTTGCATCACGTTCTTAACTTTCAATCCCAATGGGCTCTCAGCCTTAACCGCTGCACGCAGCATGTCACCCGTTGAGATCTGTGGGATACCAAACTTCTTAGTAATAAATACGGCCTGCGTACCTTTTCCGGCACCTGGCGCTCCTAGCAGAATGACGCGCATTGCTGTGCTCCTTATATCATCGTTATTATCATAAAAATTATCTGCAGCGCCCATCAGAGTGGCCACTGCACGATTAAATTCTGTGGTTATGGTTAACCGAAAAAGTCACCAAGATACACACCAGCCTTTAGTCGCACAAGAAGAATATCTGCCTAAAGCAGGAAAAAATGACTTAGCTCTCCCCCAAGATACGATCAATACTGGTGATTCATCGATCTGGCAGCTAAACTCAGGCAATCTTAAAAATAAGCCGAGGCCTGCTTTATGGATTGTTTATTTTGTAAAATTGTTGCGGGTGATATCCCCGCAAAAAAGCTCTATGAAGATGAACATGTTGTTGCCTTTCACGATATTGCTCCGCAAGCCCCTGTGCACTTTTTAGTCATCCCTAAAAGACACATTCGCATGCTCAGTGATATCACCGCAGAAGACACCTTTTTAGTCGGACATATTCTCTACACTGCGCAGCGCCTAGCTCAAGAACAAGGCTGTGACGATGGCTTTCGTGTGGTGATGAACACCAATGAGGTCGGTGGCCAAACCGTGTACCACATTCACCTGCATGTATTAGGTCAACGCCAATTAAATTGGCCTCCGGGCTAGGTTAGTTTGTGCGAAAAATACGCTACACTTGTTACATCTCGTTATATGCTTGCTACGGCTACTTGCCAGGAGCCTGATATGTCTTCACAGCGCCACTACACCCCCATCGACCGCTTGCTCTTACAAGCCGATGCGGCAATGCGTACTTTGATCCCAAATAGCAGCCATGCCAGCCGCCCATCACCTGCGCTGGTTGAGCCAAAAAGCACGCTAGATGATCAGCAAACTCAGCATATTGCTGGTTTAATGCGCATCAACCACACCGGTGAAGTTTGCGCTCAAGCGCTGTATCAAGGCCAAGCTTTAACCGCTAAATTACCTGAGATACGCGAGCAAATGGAGCAGGCTGCTGCAGAAGAAATTGATCATTTAGTCTGGTGCGAACAGCGGATTCAGGAGCTTGGCAGCCACACCAGCCGCTTAAACCCATTGTTTTATGGCTTATCTTTTGCCATCGGCGCCACCGCTGGAGCCATCAGCGACAAAGTCAGCTTAGGTTTTGTGGCTGCGACTGAAGATCAGGTGTGCAAACACTTAGACGATCACCTAGAGCAAATCGCTGACAGCGATCCTAAATCGCAAGCTGTTTTAAAACAGATGCGCATTGACGAAGAAGAGCACGCCAATATTGCTTTGGATGCTGGCGGTTATCGCTTCCCTGCACCCATTAAGTTTGGCATGAGTCTAATGGCTAAAGTAATGACCAGCAGCACCTACCGTATTTAGCGACCCAATCACTTGCGATACAAAAAAGGCGCTGATCATCAGCGCCTTTTTTATTGTATTAACATCTATTTAGCGATTGGTTTGCGGCATATTGCGACCGTAAAAAATCTCTAACATTTCATGACGCAAACGCTCTTCAACATCACGACGTTGCTCATAAGATAAGTTGCGCGTGGCATCACCAAACAAATAATCATCTAACTCAAAGTTCTTCAGCAGCATCTTGGTGTGGAATAGATGCTCTTGATAGACGTTGACATCCGTCATTTGATAGGCGGAACGTGTGTCCTCAGATAAGTAGTTCTGGATCGAATTGATTTCGTGATCAATAAAGTGCTTGCGCCCTTCCACATCACGGGTAAAACCACGCACACGATAATCAATAGTGACGATGTCAGAATCAAACTGATGAATCAAATAGTTCAACGCTTTAAGCGGCGAAATCACTCCACAAGTCGATACATCGATATCCACACGGAAGGTTGATAAACCATCCACTGGGTGAATTTCCGGGTAGGTATGCACCGTGATATGACTTTTATCGAGGTGTGCCAAAATAGTTTCAGGCAAGGGACCCGGTGATTCTTCAATTTGACTGGCTGTAGGCTCGACAGGTTCTTCAGAAATCAGAATCGTCACACTAGCGCCCTGCGGCTCATAGTCTTGACGAGCGATATTTAAAATATTCGCGCCGATAATCTCAACAACATCAGTCAGAATTTGCGTCAAGCGTTCAGCATCGTATTCTTCGTTGATATAACCAACGTAGGCTTGCTGATCATCAGTGGTACGCGCATAACTGATGTCATAAATATTGAAGCTCAAGGTCTTCGTGAGATTGTTGAACCCGTGGAGTTTGAGTTTACTGGTCAACGTTAGATGCTCTTTATTGGTGCGGCGCAGCCGCGTTATCATGCACGCCAGTCAACTGTATTGACACTAATATAAATACAGTTGCGTAGGGCAGTTTTCACCTCTTCGCAATGCGATTCTGGTTTCCCTTACACTCTCATTTAGTGTGTAAAAAAGGGGCGCGCCATTATGCAGAGCAAGCCCTTTAGATACCAGCTTTTAACCACAATACATCAGCCTATTTTGCTTAACGGTCTAGACCGCTTCGACAATTTCAAAACTATGAGTGATTTCCACACCAGCACGGCCGAGCATAATCGATGCCGAGCAATATTTTTCTGCTGATAAATCCACTGCACGTTTAACTACAGTTTCCTTTAAATCATTGCCACTGATAATAAAGTGCAGAGCAATTTTGGTGAAGACCTTCGGCTCAACTTCAGCTCGTTCAGCGTCGATACGCACTTCACAATTGCGCACATCTTGACGTGATTTTTTTAAGATATTGACCACATCAAAAGTGCTGCAGCCACCCAATCCCATCAGTAACATTTCCATCGGACGTGCGCTGAGGTTACGCCCACCGTGCTCTTCAGGGCCATCCATTACCACAGTGTGGCCACTGCCTGATTCAGCTAAAAACATCGCCTGCTCAACCCATTTCACTCGCGCCTGCATGGCTGTAGTTCCTTTAATCATAAAAAAAGCAAGTTTAGCACAGTGTTCGCTATGACTTGCCCAGGCTATACCAACAGAGGTACAGCCATGAAACGTGACGTACATCACAGTTGAACAATCTTATAAGCTATATACGATTTATCAGCATCATAAGTAAGGCGCACTGAAGAAAATATAAAAAAGACCGCTACCCAGTATAGGTAGACGGGGTCTGCTTGAGGGACACACCATGGCAGTTGTGACATTGACACCTACAATCGACAATCTAGAGCACTTTCTCGCTGAATGCGATCTACGCCACCACCCAAGTAAGAGCATGATCATTTCTGCTGGCCAACCCTGCGAATCATTATTTTTTATCTTGCAAGGCAGTGTGACTATCGTGCTTGAATCCAGCCCCAACAAAGAAATTATTGTCAGTTATTTAAACCAAGGTAACTTTTTTGGTGAAATGGGTTTATTTAATAACAGCAACACAGCAGCCCGACGCAGCGCTGGTGTACGTGCAAAAACTGACTGTGATATTGCAGAAATCAGCTATGTAAAGTTTCGTCAATTGATTCAGCAATACCCAGATATTCTTTACGCTCTGTCCAGTCAAATGTCCGATTGCCTACGCAACACCAGTCGCAAAGTGGGTGACTTAGCTTTTTTAGATTCCACTGGGCGCGTTGCTCACGCCCTACTCAACTTAGCCAAGCATGCTGATGCGCTGACACACCCTAAAGGTATGCAAATTAAAATCTCACGCCAGGAACTCGGACATATTGCAGGCTGCTCAAGAGAAATGGCTGGGCGCGTACTTAAAAATCTAGAAGAACAAGGTTTAATCAACGTCCAGGGCCAAACCATTGTGGTGTTTGGCACACGCGAGTGACATGTGCCAACTGTTGCATAGCCAGACTCTAGAACTGTTAAGCCGCTCAGCGATGTACAGGTCGTTTTTGTAACTTACGCTGCAAAGTGCGGCGGTGCATACCCAGCGCTCGTGCCGTGGCAGAGATATTACCGTCATGCTCACCGAGCACACGCTGAATATGCTCCCACTGCAAACGATCCACTGACATGGGATTCTCTGGTACTAAGGTCGCCAAATCAGCATGATCCGACAACAATGCAGCCAAAACATCATCCGCATCCGCAGGCTTACATAAATAGTTAGCGGCGCCCCGTTTAATCGCTTCAACTGCAGTGGTAATGCTGGAGTAACCCGTCAGGATTAACACCTTCATTTCCGCATCCAACTCCAGCAGCTTAGGCAATAACACTAACCCCGAATCGCCTTCCATCTTTAGATCAAGTACTGCGTAATCTGGCACATCATCTTTGGCCAGCGCCAAACCTTCATCAGCCGAACTGGCAGTTGAGACACGCAAACCACGGCGCGACATAGCGCGTGCCATCACCCTCGTAAAGGTTTCATCATCATCCACCAGCAATAAATGCGGCTGCTCTTCACCTGCAAATAGGTTTTCTTCAGTCACCTGTCACTCCTCGCTTAAAGCACTGTATGCATCTGCGGCAAACGTAATTCAGTTAAAGTGCCGCCGCCGTCTTGGTTATACAACTTTACCGTACCACCGGCACGAATCACGCTAATTTGACTTAAAAATAGACCCAAGCCAAAACCTTTACCCTTAGTGGTAAAAAACGGTTTACCCAACTGCTCAGCAATGGCTAAAGGTACACCAGCACCATAATCACGAATGGTAATCACCATCCACTGCTCATCCCAGCGTAAACGAATCACCAAATTATCTGGGCAAGCATCTGCAGCATTATTCAATAAATTGAGCAGCGCTTGAGTTAAATCCACCGGCGGCATTAAGTTTGGCGCAACTCCTACACTGGCTAACTGATACTTATAAGTTGCCTCAGGCCGCATCAAGTGCCAACGACTTAAGGCCGTTTCCAACCAGTGCGTCACGCTCTGTTCTTCAATCGCTTGGCGACGATCTGCTTCAGCGGCACGCACCAACTGCTGCAAAGTGCCTTTACAGAGTTTGACCTGCTCTTGCAGCAAGGTTAAATCATCCTGCAATTGAGATTCTTGCCCATGCTCACGACGCAACTCGGTCAGCAACACACTCATAGTTGATAAAGGCGTACTTAACTCATGTGCCGCGCCAGCCGCCTGCGTAGCCACGGCTAATAACTGCTGATCACGCATACTGTCTTCGCGTCGTGCCGCGCGTAATTGATCTTGCTCACGCACCGCCTCAGACATTTTTGAGACAAAAAACGTAATAAAAGCAGCTGACAAAGCAAAATTCAGCCACATGCCAAATAAATGCAGGTTAATCAGCAGTTCATCAACCTGCTCACCTTGCAAATGCAGCGGCCGATACCAAATCAGTAAGGCGGTGTAACCTGTCAAGGCAAAACCACTGAGCACTATCGAGTACAACCATGGCAAGGTTGCAGCAGCAATGGTTAAGGGCACTAGATAGTAAGCCACAAAGGGATTGGTGGAGCCGCCGACGTAATACAGCAAACCACTGTGGATTAATAAATCCATAGCTAAATGAGTAGCAAACTCAAGCTCAGTCACCGGCCAACTGCCGCGCAAACGCAAGCTGATCAGGACACACATACTCAACGAGAACAGCAAGATACCCAAGAGGGGCATCCAGTCCAATGTCACCCAATCACTTAAATAGGTAAAACCCAGTGTGCCCGCTTGTGCACTTAAAACTAACAGACGAATCCAAGTCAAACGCCATAAATTCTGGCGACTTGCCGATAGTAATTGGGTGGGGGCCAGCATAAATACTCCTTGGTCGAGAATAGAGTATAACTGTCCTAGAACAGCAGCACTGCACAATGCGACTCATAGTCACATCAAGCACTGCAATGAACCTAGATCAATCGGCAGAGTCTCTTATGATATTCCCTGCCTGATATGGAGCTTTTATGATCAAACAATTGCGCACCACCTCTGCCGTACTGTTACTGGCTGGTTTGGCCACCCACACCGCAGCCACCGCGAGTGAGCAAAGCTATAACCAAGTGTCCTTGCGTGCTGAGGCGCACCAAGAAGTCGCCCATGATCAAATGCAGGTTGTTTTATACACCGAAGAGCAAGGCACAGACCCAGCACGCTTAGCCGCCGATATTACTAAAACTCTCAACCAAGCCATCAGCACTGCACGCAAGCAGCCCTCTATCAACGTCAAATTGGGCAGTCGCAGCAGCTACCCTGTGCATGATAGCAAAGGTCAAAAAATTACTGCGTGGCGTGAACGTGCCGAGTTACGCTTGGAAAGCACGGACTTCTCCACGCTATCTGCTCTAACTGGCGAGCTACTCAAAACTTTAAAAATGGCCAATATGCAATTTAGCATTGCGCCCAAAACCCGTATCAGTAGCGAAGATGAATTACTCAAAGAAGCCATTAGCGCCTTCCAAGCACGCGCTAAGTTAGTCAGCGAAGCCATGGGCAGTAACAGCTATAAAGTGGTCAATCTCAACTTAAATAGCAGCGGCTTTGCCCGCCCCCCCATGTACGCTCGCTCAAGCAAAATGATGGTCTCAGCTATGGCCGATCAAGAAAGTATCGCACCTGAAGTTGAAGCAGGCAGCAGCCAAGTCAGCATGATTGCCGACGGGGTGATTGAGGTTGGGTTACCTTAAATCATCAGTTCGACACTATGGCGGGATACAAGCTGTATACCGCCATTGATCTACCAGGCTTGGTTATAAATCATCTGACCTAGCATCACCCATTACACTCCATAAAAAGTAATACATCTCAATACTATTTACTATCTAATTGAGAACGATTAGCATGCGCATCAGTATCATTTGGATCCCATACTATGCACTCCCCTTCTTGGCTCGGCACTTTACGCCAGTGGCACTGGATCAGCTCAGCACTGTGCTTGGCTGGCATGCTGTTATTTGCCGTGACCGGTATCACACTCAATCATGCCAGCCAAATTAGTGCTAAGCCTGCTATTGAAACCTTAGAGGTCGTTTTACCCGCACCTTTACGTGCTGAGCTTAAAAGTGCTTTTAACCAACAAACCCTACCCGACTCCATTCAAGATTGGCTGCAACAGCAACTCAATCGCTCGATCAGTTTGACTGATGCTGAGTGGTCAGCAGATGAACTGTATGTGGCTTTGCCGCGCCCCGGTGGTGATGGCTGGCTCAGTATTGAATTAGACAGCGGTGAATTGCTGTATGAAAGCACCGATCGAGGCTGGGTTGCTTACTTCAACGACCTGCATAAAGGCCGCAATACTGGCGCAGCTTGGTCATGGTTTATTGATATTTTCGCAGCCATCTGCGTGGTATTTAGCCTCACCGGACTCTGGCTGCTGCTGCGACAAAGCAAAATGCGCCCCACAACTTGGCCCGTCACTTTGGCGGGCTTGCTGGTACCTCTATTAATCATGCTGTTATTTATTCATTAAGGATGAACGCTCCATGCTGAAACAAGCCTTTGCTCTATGTGCTTTAGCCGTTTGCATGCCTATTTATGCTGCCCAACTGAATGTTGAAGTCGAAATCCCACAACTGGATGTTGCTGAATATCACCGCCCCTATGTCGCGCTGTGGATTGAACAGGACAACCAGCATATTGCTGATTTAAATGTGTGGTACGACCTGAAAATGAAAAACAATGAAGGCGAGAAATGGCTCAAGGATATGCGCCAATGGTGGCGTCGCAGTGGACGCAGTTTAGACATGCCTGTCGATGGCATTAGCGCTGCAACCCGTGCTGTCGGCACTCACTCCATCAAATTTAACAGTGATAGCGCTGCATTAAAAAAACTCGAAGCCGGCGACTATGAACTACTGGTTGAAGCGGCGCGAGAAGTCGGCGGCCGTGAAATTCTACGTATCCCCTTCAGCTGGCCAGTACAAGAGACACACACCGCTAGCGTGCAAGGTAGCAATGAACTTGGCCGTATCACCCTCACCATTACTCCCTAAGGAACTACAATAATGAAACCTATGATTAAGTGGACCGCACTGGCTTTAGCCTTGTGTTTGCCACTGAGCGCCAACGCTCACCGTGCTTGGATGTTGCCTTCTGCCACTGTGCTATCGGGCGATGAACCCTGGATTAGCGTGGACGCAGCGGTATCCAATGATATTTTCTATTTTGAGCACTTCCCGCTACAAATTGAGGGCGTCGGTGAGCGTTTAGTGCTGCCGAATCAAAAACCTGCAGCGAAAAACGCACCGCAGCGCCCTCTGGCACAGCTGCAAATTATTCGCCCTGATGGCAGCTTAGCGCAGCCGCAATTTGGCAATACCGGCCGTTACCGCAGTACTTTTGATGTGCAACTGGATCAGAAAGGCACGTGGAAATTAGCCATTGCTAACCAAGGTTTATTTGCGCGCTACGAAGAAAAAGGTGAAATGCGCCGCTGGTCAGGTAAAGCAGCTGACTTTGCCAAGCAAGTACCCAAGGATGCAAAAAAACTGCAAGTCACTGAAAGCGCCAGCCGCATGGAAGTGTTTGTCACCTCAGGCCAGCCTAGCGAACAAGTCCTCAAGCCAACCAATCAAGGTTTAGAGTTGGTGGCAAAAACCCATCCGAACGATTTAGTGGCCGGTGAAGCGGCGCAATTTGCCTTTATTATCGACGGCAAGCCTGCAGCAGATTTGAAAGTATCCATCATTCCAGAAGGCATTCGCTACCGTGATGAGCTCAACGAGATCACTCTTACTACGGACAAAGAGGGTGCATTTTCGGTGACATGGCCACAAGCAGGTATGTATTGGTTAGAAGCTATCAAGAGTCAGCCGATCAAAAATGCTAATTCGCCTGCAACACAAAAGCGTGCCAGCTACAGTGCAACCTTCGAAGTGTTGGCACCCTAAGCGCTTATGTTTGAGATCGTTGCCGACAGTACGCGCCAGCTAATGGCTGCTGGCCTACTGCTCAGTTACTGCGGATTTTGCATCTGGGTTTGGCGCGGTTATCGCGCCAAACAACAAGTGCATACAAGCATTAATGATCGACTGATCGTCTGGGCCAGTCAAAGTGGTAACGCGCAACAGCTCACTCAACAGCTACAGCAACAACTGATCACAGCGGGAAAGCCCGCCCATTGTTTAGCTTTAGATCAACTGAGTACCACGCATCTACAGCACAGCAAGCAGATTATCTTTATCGTCAGCACCTTTGGTGATGGCGAAGCGCCTGATCATGCTCGACTGTTTTTAAGTCGTTTATCTGCCGATTGCAATCTACAACACTTACAGATCCATATCTTAGGCTTGGGCGATAGCGGCTACCCAGATTTTTGTGCATTTGCCACGCAACTACAAACACGCTTAGTCACTCAAGGTGCGCACGTTTGCCTGCCCTTGATGACTGTAGACGCTATGCAGGCCAGTGACCTTGAACTGTGGAACCTACAAATTGCTCAATTACTGTCTATTCCTGCGCAGGCATCCAGCCATTATCAACCGGCATGGTTTACTGCAACTCTAATTGAGCGCACACATCTGAACCCCTTCAGCACCAGCCCAGGGCTCTATAAGCTGCGCTTTAAAACCGCGCACAATACTTGGCAAGCCGGCGATACTCTGTTAATTCATCCGCACAATAATCCAGATCAGCACACCCGTGAATACTCCATTGCATCCAGCGCACAAAGCAATTATTTAGAGCTGATAGTGCGGGCTCATTATGATGAAAACAACACTGTGGGGTTTTGTTCAGGCTGGTTGTGCCACAGTTTAAATATTCATCAATCAATTGAATTTAGCCCTTGCAGCAAACCAAACTTCCACGCAATACATAACAGCAAACCCGCCATTTTTATTGGTGCTGGCAGTGGTATTGCTGGACTCAGAGCACATATTGCTGAACGTCCAACACTAAGTCAGAACTGGCTTATTCTGGGTGAACGCAGCCCTCTGACCGATAAAATTCTCGCGGAAGAGTTAGGCCAATGGCATAAGAGTCAACATTTAACGCATCTGGATTACGCATTTTCACGTGACCCTATCTCACCTCGCTATGTGCAAGATTATCTTCACGAACACCAGCAACGTTTAACTGACTGGTTAACCCAAGGCGCAACAATTTACCTGTGTGGAAGTTTGCAAGGTATGGGGCGTGGCGTGCAGCACACATTGACGCAATTGCTTGGTGAAGAACAGATGTACAACCTACAACAACAAGGACGCTACCGAGCAGACCTCTATTAAACTTTAACCAAAGTTGCAGCCCAGATGCCAATCGAGCAAGTTGCAAATAAGTAGCGGCCAGACACCTCTGAATAATAATAGTTCGCAATACTGTTTACAGAACAATTGCGAATGGTTAGCATGCGCAGCATTCTTATTTGGAGTTTGCCATGCGTATCCCATTTGCTTATTCACTTCTTGCCTGCTCTGTCCTCAGTAGCAGTGTTGCTTTTGCCGCCGAGTCTCCTGCACAACTGGGCTCAACTGTTGTCAGTGCTTCTGGTTTCGAACAGAAAATCACTGATGCGCCAGCCAGTATTTCTGTGGTTAGTAATGCTGATCTACAAAAGAAACGCTATAGCAATCTTGCCCAAGCATTGGATGACGTTGAAGGGATTGATATTAAGCAAGGCACAGGTAAAACCGGTGGCTTAAATATCAGCATGCGCGGCATGCCCAGCGACTACACTTTGATTTTGATTGATGGTCGTCGTCAAAACCCAGCAGGTAATGTCACGCCAAACGGTTTTAACGAAACCTCCACCAGCTTTATGCCACCGATGTCAGCCATTGAGCGCATTGAAGTGATCCGTGGCCCGATGTCGACCCTCTATGGTTCGGATGCCATGGGCGGCGTGATTAATATCATCACCAAAAAAGTGGGTACTGAGTGGACTGGTAGCATCACCGCGGATTACACCTACCAAGAAGAGCGTGACTTTGGTGATACCGGCGGCACCAGCTTTTACACCAGCGGTCCTTTAGTTGACGGTTTACTCGGTTTAAATGTACGCGGTAGCTTCTTTGATCGCCAAGAGTCTGATCTAACCTACGGCAGTGGCATTAATGTTAGCAAGCGCGGGCCGTCACCGGTTGAAGCACAAAATTTTAACCTTGGTGCACGCTTAAACCTGACTCCTCACGATGATCATGATTTTTCCTTAGATTTTGAAAAAGGTCGTCAACGTTACAATAACGATGAGTGTCAACTGGGAACTCTTGACGGCCAGAATGAGAATTGTACTGGCCCTTCAAACAAAGCGCTTGGCTACACCAACGAGCAAAAGTTTGAACGCACGCAATACGCACTCACACATACCGGTCGTTTTGAACTGGGCACCTTAGATAGTGCCATCACTTATAACACTACAGAAACACTCGGCCGTACTATCCCTGGGAACAGTATTGGGAAAGCACCCAATGCATCTTTCCCAAGTATTATTGCTGGTGATAATCGTACCTTAAAATCAAAAGACCTGATTTTAGACACTAAATTTGTTGCACCTATCACCGACAACAATATGACGACTGTGGGTGCACAATATATTGATTCGAAACTTGAAGATGGCATCGCCACAGACACTTTCAAACAGGAATCAGCTGCAGTTTTTGCTGAAAACGAATGGCATATCATTGATGATTTAGCGCTGACTTTAGGTGGTCGCTATGATCGTCACCAAGCTTTTGGTGGGCATTTTAGTCCACGTGCATATTTAGTTTGGAATACTACGGATAACTGGACACTGAAAGGTGGTGTTAGCAAAGGCTATAAAACACCAGACTTGAATGATTTACACAATGGTGTCAATGGTGCCACCAAGCAAGGCCAAACCATTACTATTGGTAATCCAAATCTCAAACCAGAAAAAAGTACCAGTACTGAACTAGCTGCTTACTTTGATAGCCTGAATGGGTTTAATGCCAACGTCACACTATTCCATAATAAATTTAAAGACAAAATTTCTAATGGAGACCCAATTAGTAGCCCTCTTTGCTCCACAAATAGCAAAGGCGAATGCTCGCAAAAAATCAACGTGGATGATGCTGTCACTAAAGGTGTTGAGTTAGCGGCACAGTGGT
>CALZAE010000021.1 GCA_945612235.1 uncultured Gammaproteobacteria bacterium
CTACAGCAGCGACGCGGCCTGTCAACAGATAATCTGCAATAAATGCAAAATACTTGAAAAACTATCTTTAAGGCCCCTATAAAGAGCAGCGCCACTATATAGCAGGCCACCTACACTACGTACTGAGCAAAGCACCCCAAACCTTAACACCACACACAAGCAACTAAGAAGCACCAAACATTAGCAACGTATTGCAATAACATGGTAATCAATCACTCCAATCACAACCTTAAGATTAGGCCGTGTCACACACTACTGAGCAAGCCAACTCTAAGCACCTACAATAGAAGCCAGACTATTATGACTCACGACACCCCACTCACTCTCACAGTTCAGCATCTAGCTAAAGAACAACAAACACTTTTGCGAAAATTTTACCGTAGTCATAACAGCCCAATGCGCATTACACCGCAAGCACAGACTTGGGTTGTGCGCGCGCCAAACATCATTACTGGTCTATGCCTCTCACCCATTGATCAAGGGTATTGGCTGACAAGCTTATTCACCGCACCACAATACCGCTTCAGCGGCGCAGCACGTTTTTTATTGGAGCACCTTCAACTGATCTATCAAGACACTCCCATTTGGCTGTTTTGCCACCCAGACTTAGGCAGTTTTTATCGCAAGCTCGGCTTTAGAGAAACACAAGATTTACCACAAACATTAAGCCAGCGCCTGCAACGCTACCAGCAGCACAAGTTGTTAATAGCCATGAGCAACCACCCCCTAGCAGAAAAATCACAACTGACTTAACTCATCATGGTCAAACCGCGACAAAGGCAAAGCGAGCCAAAGGTCACCTTGCTTTGCAGTCACAGCCTTAGCTGCTGCTATCTTATAACCGCACTTTTCCTTAAGATATTGCGATCTAATTTAGGTTGCGGATCTTATTATGTCTATCTCCACAGGGCTTATTGCGCTGGTTGCTCTTGCCTATATGGCAATTTTATTTGCCATCGCTTTTTATGGTGATCGTCGCAGCGCAACAGTCAGTCCACGCATGCGCTCAACTGTCTACAGCCTATCTTTAGCAGTCTATTGCAGCAGTTGGACATTTTTCGGCTCTGTGGGCCAAGCCGCTGAGCAGATATGGTCATTCCTACCCATTTATATTGGTCCGATTTTATTACTGACCTTTGCGCCCTGGGTATTAAAGAAGATGGTGATTATCAGCAAGCAAGAGAACATCACCTCAATCGCTGACTTTATTGCGGCACGTTATGGCAAGTCACAACGCCTTGCCGTAGTAGTTACCCTGATTGCAGTTGTTGGTGTACTGCCCTATATCGCCCTACAACTCAAAGGGATTGTTCTAGGCGTTAACCTACTCACAGGTACATCGGCCAACTCAACAGGTATGTACGCACAAGATACAGCACTGATTGTGACTGTAGCCCTGGCTTTGTTTACTATTTTATTTGGTACCCGCAACCTTGATGTAACTGAGCATCACCGTGGCTTAATGTTTGCCATTGCCTTTGAATCACTGGTAAAACTCATGGCATTTATTGCTATTGGGCTTTTTGTAATTTTCGGTCTTTACAATGGCATTGGCGATTTATGGCAACAAGCCAAAGACGCGCCTAAGCTTGAGCCCTACTGGAATGAAGCAACTAACTGGCCAGCGATGATTGTGCAGACCTGCGTTGCAATGATGGCTATTTACACTTTACCGCGCCAGTTTCACGTCACAGTGGTAGAAAATAATGATGAGGCTGATCTGCGTGTAGCACGCTGGGTATTTCCTTTATATTTGCTACTGGTTGCTCTCTTTGTTATTCCTATTGCTCTAGCTGGTCAATTACGCCTGCCCTCTTCTGTAGTACCCGACTCATTTGTCATCAGCCTTCCTTTAGCTGAAGGTAACCCAACCTTAGCGATTTTGGCTTTTATTGGTGGAGCATCTGCAGCGACCGGCATGGTGATTGTAGCGGCGGTCACCTTAGCGATTATGATCTCCAACCATATTCTACTGCCATCCATGCTGGCAGCTCGTACTACTGAACGCCCCTTTGAAGCGTTTCGATACTGGATGCTCACTGCTCGTCGTCTCAGCATCATCATTATTCTCTTGCTGGCCTATACCAGTTATCGCTTACTTGGTGCCAATACCAGCCTAGCCACTATCGGTCAGATTGCCTTTGCGGCCTTAACTCAGTTAGCGCCAGCTATGCTCGGCGCTTTAAGTTGGAAGCATGCAAACCGGCAAGGCGTTTATGCAGGTTTGATTGCAGGCTCAATCTTATGGGCTTACACCTTGGTACTGCCGCTTATCGCGAGCAGTATGAATTGGTCTTTAACATCATTCCCAGGTCTGACATGGCTTTCAAACCAACCTTTTGGACTACCGATTGACCCTTTAACACTGGGTGTACTGCTTTCGTTAAGCGGTAATTTTCTGTTATTTATTTTAGTGTCACTATTTTCTAAGACGCGTGTTTCTGAACACTGGCAAGCCAGTCGTTTTATTGGTCAACATATAGGTGGTCGCCAAACCTTTACCGTACAGATCAGTGACCTGCTGGTTTTAGCCGGCCGCTTTGTGGGTGAAGATCGAGCCAAACAAAGCTTTATCCGCTTTGCCTACAAACAAGGGCTGGGCTTTAACCCCACAGAAACAGCAAGTAGCGAATGGGTTGCGCACACAGAACGCCTACTCACTGGTGTTTTAGGCGCATCCTCAACACGTGTCGTGGTTAAAGCCGCTATCGAAGGCCGCGAAATGTATGTAGAGGATGTCGTTCGTATTGTTGGCGAAGCATCTGAAGTTTTGCAATTCAACCGCACTCTATTGCAGGGCGCGATTGAAAACATCACCCAAGGCATTAGTGTTGTTGATCGCTCCCTTCGCCTAGTCGCTTGGAACAGCCGCTATTTAAAGTTGTTTAACTACCCCGAAGACTTGATTAAAGTCGGTCGGCCTGTTGCAGATATCATTCGTCATAACGCCATGCTAGGCCTTTGTGGTCCGGGCGATGTTGATGCGCATGTCAACAAACGCTTGTATTGGATGCGTCAAGGCACAGCTCACACCTCAGAGCGCTTATTCCCTAATGGCCGAGTCATTGAATTAATCGGCAACCCGATGCCCGGCGGCGGCTTTGTTATGAGCTTTACGGACATTACTGCCTTCCGTGAAGCTGAGCACGCATTAAAAGAAGCCAATGAAAGCCTTGAGCATCGTGTCAGTGAGCGCACCCACGAACTGTCACAGCTTAATATTGCGCTCAGTGACGCCAAACATGTTGCAGAAAGTGCTAACCAATCTAAAACTCGTTTTTTAGCTGCGGTGAGCCATGACTTGATGCAACCGCTGAATGCTGCACGCCTTTTTTCAGCAGCACTCTCACATCAAGATGCACTTCCCAGCGATGCACAAGAGTTAGTTAAAAATCTCGACAGCTCGTTACGTTCTGCAGAAGACTTAATCAGTGATCTATTAGATATCTCACGTCTTGAAAGTGGCCGCATTACTCCACACTGCCAGCCCTTTGCGCTTGGCCCTTGGCTAGAAGCACTGGGTGCAGAATTCACTGTATTAGCTGAACAGCAAGGTATAGATTTTCGTTTACGTAGCACATCGTTAAATATTATCAGTGATCCAAAACTGCTACGTCGGATCATTCAAAACTTTTTGACCAACGCCTTTCGCTATGCCAATGGTAACGTACTGCTAGGCGTGCGCCGCCAAGCCAATAAGGTACGTATTGATGTCTGGGACCGTGGTCAGGGTATACCTGCAGATAAACTCAACTTTATTTTTGAGGAATTTAAGCGTCTTGATAGCCACCAAACTCGTGAAGAGAAAGGCCTAGGTCTAGGCCTAGCGATTGCAGATGGCTTAAGCAAAGTGCTCAACCACCAAATCGAAGTTCGTTCTTGGGTGGATAAAGGCAGCGTATTTAGCATCACCGTGCCGCTGTATAAAGGCAAACTCAATATCGCGCCAGCATCTAACGCAAGCAACAATACCGCAATACAACCACTGGCTGGTTTAACTGTGCTTTGTGTGGACAATGAAAGCAGCATTTTAGCAGGCATGCTCAGCTTACTCTCACGCTGGGGTTGCCATGTACTCACGGCAAGCAACCGCCAAGAGTGTGCTGTTTTACTGGAAAGTGGTGCTACGCCAGACTTAGCATTAGTGGATTACCACTTAGATGGTGGCGATACGGGTATCGCATTAATGGCGTGGCTGCGCCAGCAAATGAATGCACCTGTGCCAGGTATTGTCATCAGTGCTGATGGCCGCCCAGAACTGGTCAGCCAAGTACATGCTGCCGGCTTAAGTTTTCTAGCTAAACCGGTTAAGCCTGCTGCATTACGAGCATTGATTAATCGCCACACGCCCTCTTAGTAGCACAGCGCGCGGTGTATAGCTTTAAACCTAAGATACGCAACGCTGTTACTGACTGCGACAAACAGCAGGCAAAAAAAAGGGCAACCAAAGTTGCCCAAATTGCCTTGCGTGCTCATGCTGCTAGAAAGGATCAGTTTGACTTGCGATCCTGCTCAACCTTTCTAACGAAATAAAATAAACCAACAAAGAAAGCAACCATAAGGGCAACTGTACCAATGCCGGCAAAAACAACTATATCCATAAACATTGCAACCACCCCGCGCTTTAAAATTAACCTGTGATAAAGATAAGGCACAACTGCAAGCAGGGTATTGATAGAGGTCAATAGAGTGCTTAAAGCGCCCTTATAAAGACTCTATCGCTGTAATTCGATTTAGCGTTTTTTCTTGGCCTTCTTCTTAGCTTTTATAACGGGCTTGTTTAAAGGCAATGCGCTGACAAAAGCTGCGCGCACCTTTTGCAGACGTTGTTCATTAAGATCATGCACGCGTCGTTTACGCTCACCACTCAAATCAATAATATTTTCTTCTATTCTCTCGCTCATACAACCTCCATCATTTTTAACACTGCATGCGCTAGATTAAATAATGCTTAAAATATTAAGACGGATTATTACACCTTAATATCAACCCATAGCCCCTTGCGCGACAGTTCGTTTTTTTCTAACTGCTCATCTGTAGCGCTCTCTGCCTCAGTCTCTGCTTCACCTTGTATTAGCAGCGCTTCACGCTGACGTTGGTGCTGACGACGCTGTTCCTCACGCGCCCGTTCTTGCGCCGTTGAGCTTTCATCATTTTCAAAACCTAAGCGACCACCCTCGGCATTTTCTTTGGTAGGTGACACAGCCGTAATAACTGGAGTCGGTTTAACTGGATCATTTTGCGCCGTCACTGGCACTAATCCTTGCGGAATAGGAGGTAACATCAGGCCACTCCTTGATATAAATGCACACAACACACTATAACTAGAGCGCAATATATTATCCTAGAATTCATTTTATCTAGTCTGATTATGATTGCCTCGTGTTCTCTGCGTCACTATCCGTTATCATAACGCGCTTTTTATACTACACGGAGACAAGCATGACGCAGCAGTATCAACCCGGACAACGCTGGATCAGTGACGGTGAGACCGAACAAGGTTTAGGCACCGTTTTAACATCAGATGGACGCATCCTCACCATCATTTACCCAGCCACCGGAGAAACTCGACAATACTCGCAGCGTAATGCTCCACTAACCCGTGTGCGCTTTGTACCCGGTGATGAGATCAGCCACTTTGAAGGCTGGACCATGACCGTACGTGAAGTGGATGAAGTCGATGGCTTGTTAATCTATCAAGGCTTTACTAGCGATAACCAAGACTGCACGCTGCCAGAAACACAGCTCTCCAACTTTATTCAGTTTCGTATGGCCAGTGATCGTTTGGTGGCAGGTCAAGTTGATCCCCTGGCTTGGTTTACTTTGCGCTACAACTCTCTGCAGCATAATAGCGATTTGCAGCAATCCAACCTCTGGGGTTTAGCCGGCGTGCGCGCCGAGCCGATTGCGCATCAATTGCATATAGCCCAAGAAGTAGCTGACCGTATTGCGCCGCGCGTGTTGTTAGCGGATGAAGTGGGTCTGGGTAAAACCATCGAAGCCGGCTTGATTATTCACCGGCAGATTCTCAGTGGTCGTGCCAGTCGTATCCTCTTGATGGTGCCAGAAACCTTGCAACATCAATGGCTGGTGGAGATGCGCCGTCGTTTTAACTTAGATGTGGCACTCTTTGATGCTGAACGTTTTCAAGCCAGCGACGCCGACAACCCCTTTGAAGATTGCCAAATTGCTTTAGTAGCAATGAATTGGCTAGTGGAAGATGAGCGTGCGCAACAAGCACTGTGCGCTTGCGACTGGGATATTATGGTGGTCGACGAAGCACACCACTTGGTTTGGCATCCAGAACACTCCAGCCCTGCGTATCAGCTGGTCGAAACCTTAGCGGCGCATATTCCAGGCATTCTGTTACTGACGGCAACACCTGAGCAATTAGGCCAAGACAGCCACTTTGCCCGCTTACGCTTGCTCGACCCGCATCGCTTTCATGATTTGGCCGCCTTCCGTGAAGAAAGTCAGCACTACCAGGCCATTGCTGAAGCTGTACGCGAGTTACTCGACCAAGAGCAGTTGAGTGCTGCGGCAGAACAGACCATTGCAGAGTTTCTGGGCGCAGACAGCCAAACCTTAATCAGCGCCTTTAATAGTGGCGACAAGCATGCTGCGCAACGCTTAATTCGTGAATTGCTCGACCGCCATGGCACAGGGCGTTTATTGTTCCGTAACACCCGCGCAGCTATTTCTGGTTTCCCTGAGCGTAAATTACACGCTACGGCACTGGCCTACCCTGCACAGTATCTGAATAACCCAGATGATCTGCACGCACAACTCTACCCAGAGATTTATGTGGACGGTCCGCTGGACGAATCTGAAGAAGATGAAAGCCTACAGTTCTGGTGGCGTTTTGATCCGCGTGTCGATTGGCTGCTGGAAACCCTCAAAAGCCTTAAGCAAGAAAAAGTCTTAGTGATTTGTGCCCATGCGCAAACCGCACTGGATTTAGGCGATGCCATGCGTATTCGTTCAGGTATTCCAGCCACCACCTTCCATGAAGGCATGAGTATTATTGAGCGTGACCGTGCCGCAGCTTGGTTTGCCGATGATGAGTTTGGCGCACAAGTGATGTTCTGTTCAGAAATTGGTAGTGAAGGTCGTAACTTTCAGTTTAGTCATCACCTGGTGTTATTCGATTTACCGCAGCATCCTGACTTACTTGAACAACGTATTGGTCGTTTGGACCGTATTGGTCAACAGCACACCATTGAGATTCATGTGCCCTACTTACTCGGTACCGCGCAGCAGCGGATGTTTGAGTGGTATCAGCAAGCACTCAATGCGTTCTTGTCCACTTGTCCGACCGGTAATGCGGTGCAATTGCAGTTTAGCGAGCAGCTCAACACACTGGTACTAGACGACGAAGATGATGCCGTTTGGCAAACTCTGCTAGACGAAGCTGCTGGCGTACGTGCACAACTTGAAAGTGAAATGGAAAAAGGTCGTGACCGTTTACTGGAAATCAATTCCAGTGGCGCAGGTCGCGGGCAAGCCTTGGTTGAAGCCATTGCTCAACAAGACAACACCTTCACTCTGCCGATGTACATGGAGCAGTTGTTCAATGCCTTTGGTATTGAAAGCGAAGATCACTCAGAAAATGCTTTGATCTTGCGCCCGAGCGAAAAAATGCTGGATGCCAGCTTCCCGCTGGGCAGCGATGAAGCAGTGACTATCACCTATGACCGTGATTTAGCACTGAGCCTTGAGGATATGCAATTTATCACCTGGGAACACCCGATGGTGCAAGGTGGCATGGATTTAGTACTGTCCGGCTCAATGGGTAATACAGCTGTTGCGCTACTGAAGAACAAAGCCATTAAAGCCGGTACTCTGCTGGTGGAATTGCTCTATGTCAGTGAAGCGATTGCGCCCAAGCACTTGCAACTGGGTCGTTTCTTACCACCGATTGCGCTGCGTTGTTTGTTGGATGACAAAGGTACCGACTTGGCCAGCCGCGTCAGTTTCGAAACGTTGAATGATCAGCTGGAAAGTGTACCGCGCTCCAGTGCGAGTAAGTTTGCGCGTGCGCAACGCGATACCTTATTACGCTTAGTGGACAGTGCGCAAAAAACCATGTTGCCGCGTCATAACGAGCGTGTTGAGCAAGCACGCAGCGCTTTTACTGCCAGTATGGATGAGGAAATCTCTCGCCTAACTGCCTTGCAAGCGATTAACCCCAGCGTACGCGATGAAGAAATTGAAACATTGCAAGCTTATAAGGAGCAAGGTTTAGCCATGCTCGGTAAGGCGGGCTTACGTCTGGAAGCCATACGCGTTTTAGTCGCCGGTTAACTTTGTGAACTGGTGTTGTGCTGTTATGCAGCGCAACGCCAGCTTCAGTGATTGAGGCAAGACTATGACTTACAGGCTGAATCCGATTGGTTATGTGCGCTCGTGTTTTAAAGAAAAGTTCGCTATTCCCCGCCAGCCGCTATTAGCGCCTGCCGCGCAAGGCTGCATTGAACTGCTGCCACCTTATGATCAAGCTGATGCTGTGGCCGGTCTTGAGGATATCAGCCATATTTGGGTGATTTTCCTCTTTCACAAAACTCTAGAAAGTACCCCGCGCTTGAAAGTACGCCCACCGCGTTTGGGTGGCAATAAAAGTATTGGGGTGTTTGCCAGTCGTGCGACCCATCGACCCAATGGTATTGGGCAATCGGCTGTGCGTTTAGAGCGTGTGGAAGCTGGGCGTTTGTGGGTGTCGGGGATTGATTTACTCGATGGCACGCCGGTGTTGGATATCAAACCTTATGTGCCCTATGCCGATAGTTTACCGATGGCGCACAATGCCATCGCTGAATATGCACCCCAGCTGATTGCTGTGAGCTGGCAAGCGTCGGCCTTAGAGCAAGCGCAAGCGCATGCGCTGCGTTTGCAACAACCTGTGGTGGAGTTGGTTGAGCAGTGTTTGGCGCAAGATCCGCGCCCGGCTTATCAACAGCCTACGCCTGAGCGCATTTATGGCGTGCAGTTTTGGGATGTGCAGGTGCGCTGGCGATATTTAACGCTGGAGCAGATTGAAGTGATTGAGGTTTGTTTGGCTTAGCTCACTTTGCTGAGCAGCAATAAATACCTATGCGGTGTCTGTTGGTACAGCATTGTGTGGGGTATTGCTAAAAGCAGTTCTGTGCATGTCGCATCGCACTGATGTCACTTTTCCCTCAACGCAACATCCTGTTGCGATTCGGGCGCTACGCCATCCATGGCTGCGCTTGTCGTGACATCAGTGCGATGCTTGTTGATCCGTGATGTTGTGTTCGGGTTTTAGGTAGAATTAAAGCGACTAAAAGCCAAAGCCAAAGCCAAAGCCAACATAGTATTGAGCTTTAAATGATTAATGCTACAAGAGCGCCAACGCTACATAGGGTCAATGAGTACTTCGGGGTTGATGTGGTGAGCGTAGCCATGGATGGCGTAGCGCCGGAGTTGAACCCCGGACGGGTTCATCGACGGATTAACATCAACCCCGAAGTACGCCACGCACCTATTAAGCTCCTAACATCCTCAAACAATCATTGCACAAACACAAACAGATCTTATCAAGGCGCAGAGACTTCTTTAGCCACCGGCACTAAGCGCCCATCTTCCAAAGTCAAAATACGATCCATCTGCTGTGCTAAAGCTGGGTCATGGGTCACCACTAAGAATGTCGTACCCAATGAAATCGATAATTCCAGAATCAACTCTTGAATGGTCTGCGCGGTAGTACGGTCGAGGTTGCCGGTTGGCTCATCCAGCAGCACTAAAGCAGGCTGATTGACCAGGGCGCGGGCAATTGCCACCCGCTGCCGTTCACCACCGGACAACTCTGATGGCTTGTGGTGGATACGTGGGCCAAGACCGACGCGGGTCAATAAGGCTTCGGCGCGCTGACGTGCTTCAGCAATCGGCAACTTGCCCATCAACAATGGCATGCAAACGTTTTCTAGTGCACTAAACTCAGCCAACAAGTGATGGAATTGATAGACAAAGCCTAAAGCACGATTACGCAGTAAACCGCGATTTTTCTCTGATAATGCCGACAACTCTTCACCGGCCAACCACACACTGCCCGTGCTGGGTGTATCTAAACCACCAAGCATATTCAGCAAAGTGGTTTTACCTGAGCCAGAACTGCCGATAATCGCCACACGCTCACCGGGCTTGAGTAGCAACTCAACACCTTGCAGCACATGCACTTCAGCTGGGCCTTCGCTATAGCTTTTGCCTAAATTGCGGCACTCTAAAACAGCTGAATTACTCATAACGCAAAGCCTCCGCAGGTTCAGTGCGTGAAGCGCGCCACGCTGGGTATAAAGTTGCTAAAAAGCTCATTAACAAAGCTGAGCCACAAATCATCACCACATCATCCACACGCAATTCAGACGGTAGGTAACTGATAAAGTACACATCAGAACTTAAAAACTGATGACCAAAGAACTTTTCTATCGCAGCCACCCAAGTTGTGACATTGAGTGCACTGATCACGCCCAATACGCCACCAATCAAAGTACCGACCACACCAATCAACGAACCCTGCACCATAAAGATCGCCATGATTTGCCCAGGCGATGCTCCTAAGGTACGCAAGATTGCGATATCGGCTTTTTTGTCAGTCACCACCATCACCAAAGTGGAAATAATATTAAACGCCGCTACCGCCACAATCAGCAGTAACAACAGCGCAATCATAGTTTTTTCCATTTGAATGGCTTGGAATAGATTGCCATGGCTGCGCGTCCAGTCGCGCGGATGTAAGTCTTCATTGGGCATACTGCGGGCAATTTCCCAAGCCACACGCGGCGCATCAAACAAGTTGGTCAGCTTTAAACGAATACCTTCCACTTGATTGGGCTGCCAGCGGGATAAGCGCGCAGCATCTTCGATATTGATTAAAGCCAGCGAACTATCGAGCTCAGCACCGACTTTAAAAATACCCACCACCGTAAAACGCTTCAGACGTGGAAAAACTCCAGCAGGGGTAATCGAGGCTTCAGGCAAGACAAAGGTTAGTTTTTCGCCTACTGACGCATTAAACATCGCCGCTGTTTGCTGGCCAATCACAATGCCAAACTCGCCACTTTGTAACGCCTCTAAACTACCCTCCACCATATGATCGGTAATAATTGAGACGTTCTTTTCTGCGCTGGGTAAAATACCATTGACCAATACCGGCTGCACGCTGCCACTGTGCGTGAGCATGCCTTGCAGTTGAGTGAAAGGAGCGACAGCTAACACATCAGGGTGCTGCTTAACTTGCTCACCCACCTGCTGCCAATCATCTAATGGCGTATAGGAACTGACAGTTGCATGCGGCACCATGCCAAGAATGCGCGTACGCAATTCACGGTCAAAGCCGTTCATCACTGACAGAACTAGAATCATCACCAACACACCCAAAGCCAAACCGACCATGGAGGTTAATGAGATAAAAGAAATAAAGTGATTGCGGCGCTTGGCACGCGTGTAACGCATACCAATAAATAAAGCTAAAGGTCGAAACATAATAGGTACATTCACAGAAAAGATTCGATAGATTGGCAGTTTATAGCGTGCCGATTTACACTCTGACCTCCATTGCAGCCATGGGTTCGTCATGTCCACACAAGATACCGAAGATCGCCGCGAATACTATCGCATTGACGATCAAATCGCACTGCAAATTCGTTTAGCAGATTCTGACAATGAAGAAGACTCGCTGCTGTTTAATTTACTAGGCGATCTGCATTTACTCGAATATGACGCACAACCTTTACTGCGCTCGGTGGGCGAAGCTGACCGCTCAGTTGCAAGCTATTTAAAAGTGATCAACAAGCGTATTGATTTAATCGCCCAAGTGTTAGCTCGCGATCTACTCAAAGAGATTGGTCCGGCACGCGCAGTCAGCCTCTCCGAAGCGAGCATTGCCTTTGTTGATGAGCACACTTATGCACTCGGCACCCTGCTCAGTTTAAAAATTGCTTTATTACCACAGGGTTTTGGCTTGCGGGTCGATGCTCGCGTGGTGGAACACCGTGCCACATCAATGGGCACACAAACGGTCACAGTGTTTGAAAATTTACCCGATGCCACCCGACAAATATTAGCCAGACATATCCTGCACAAACAAGCGCTGCAAAGACGCTTAGCACTGCAACCTGACGACCCATCTACGCCATGATACTAATTTACGGCCACCGAGGCGCTCGTGGACAAGCACCCGAAAACACCTTAGCCAGTTTCCAAGCCTGCTTAACTGCTGGCGTGGATCGTTGCGAGTTGGATTTGCACCTATCCAAAGATGGGCAACTCATGGTGATTCATGACGCTACACTCAAGCGCACGACAGGCCGGCGCGGCAAGGTTCGTCATTATACTGCGGCGCAGTTGCAGCAAATGGATGCTCGACATGACACTGTAGCTTGGCCAACGCCTTGCCCGATTCCAACGCTAGAGCAGTTGTTTGCGCAGTGTCCATTTAGCCACTGGCAATTGGAAGTTAAAGAAGTCTGTAAAAGACGCGCAGCAGAGACTGTGTACGCCATTGAGCAACTCAGCGCACGCTATCAACTACAAGATAAAATCGTGATCACCAGCAGTTCGCGCACGGTATTACGAGCGGCGCATCACTTAGCACCACATTTAGCGCGGGGATTGGTTGCAGAATATGCTTGGCTGAATCCCATTAAAACAGCACATCGCTATGGCTGCAGCATGTTGGTTCTCAAGTACAGCTTAGCTACGCAAAAGCGCATCACTCAAGCACAACAGGCGGGATTGCATGTCTCCGCTTGGACAGTCAACGAGCCAGCGCTGATGCGCCGACTCGCTGCCAATGGTGCAGACAGTCTGATTACTGACTTTCCCGGTTTGGCCATTGCCAGCCTTGGGAATCACTAAAACGCTGTTCCAAATAGGCTCCGACCGAATCAGGCCACTGACCGGAGCCGCTTAAAAAAGTCGGTTCAGACCATCATAAGCTGCCACACGGTAAGCTTCAGCCATGGTTGGATAGTTGAATGTTGTATTAATAAAATACTTCAACGTATTGGCTTCACCTGGCTGATTCATAATTGCCTGACCAATATGGACAATTTCTGAAGCTTGGTAGCCAAAGCAATGCACACCTAAGATAGCCAAAGTTTCACGATGGAACAGAATCTTCAACATGCCGACCGGCTCATTGGAAATCTGCGCACGTGCCATACTTTTAAAGAAGGCTTTACCCACTTCGTACGGTACTTTAGCTTCAGTCAGTTCACGCTCTGTTTTACCAATCGAGCTAATCTCTGGAATGGTGTAAATACCTGTTGGTACGTCATCCACAAAGTGCCAGTTATCCTCATCGATGATATTGCCTGCCGCCGAACGACCTTGGTCATAGGCTGCACTGGCCAGACTTGGCCAACCAATCACATCACCAGCAGCATAAATATTAGGTACTGCAGTACGGTAATACTCATCGACAGCAATCTGACCACGGCCATTAGCTGTTAAGCCGACATTTTCCAAACTCAATTGGTCGGTGTTACCGGTACGACCGTTACACCAGAGGAAACCATCTGCTTTAATTTTCTTACCCGATTTCAGGTGTAAAATTACACCTTTATCAACGCCTTCAATGCGCTCATATTCTTCGTTATGACGAATTAGCACGTTGTTATTGCGTAAGTGATAACTCAACGCATCCGAGATTTCATCATCCAAGAAGCTGAGTAACTGATCGCGGTTATCAATCAAGTCAACCAATACACCTAGACCACTAAAGATCGAAGCATATTCGCAACCAATCACCCCTGCGCCATAAATAATCAAACGGCGTGGCGTGTGACTCAAGCTTAAAATCGTGTCACTGTCATAAATACGCGGGTGATTAAAGTCAACGTCTGCAGGACGGTATGGACGTGAACCTGTAGCAATGATGATTTCATTGGCCACCAGTTTTTCAACACGACTGGGACCGACTACATCAACGCTGTGCTCGTCAGCAAAACTGGCAGTACCAAAATATACATCAATGCGGTTACGCGCATAGTAACTGGTACGTGACGCAACCTGACGCTCAATCACGCTTTCTGCGTTCTTTAATACATCAGGAAATGAGAACCAGCGTGGCTCACCAATTTGGCGGAACATAGCGCTGGTGTTAAAACGTAAAATTTGGCGAACAGAATGACGCAAAGCTTTTGAGGGGATGGTACCGAGGTGCGTACTGTTACCACCGAGTACGCCGCGGCTTTCTACAACTGCAACCTTGCGTCCTGCTTTGGCAGCATTCATTGCCGCACCTTCACCTGCAGGACCTGACCCCAGAACTACTACATCATAGTTGTAAACTGCCATTTGGACTCCTAACAATATGCCCAGCAGGCAACCAACTCACCGCTGCAGCATATTTACAAAAAAATTGGCTTATTGAGCCTGTATAACTCGCATTACGCAACTAGCGCTTGGTCGCGTCATAGGCTTGCACAGCATTATCAGCTATTGCACCTTGCCCCGCATTGACCTCATCACACTTTTCACGCACTCCGCCACAAATTGAGCATTGTTTTTCAATACCCAAGTTAGCAATACCGCCACATGAACCGGCAATCGGAGCACGTCCGGCTAACACACCTGCCGACATGCCAAGTACCACCAACGCCATCACCGCAAATACTATTAAAAACAGTGTAAAACCGCCCATCAGTGACCTCCTTCAGGAAAGAGTTTGGAGAACTCTGAGCTGACTTGTGTAGCAAAACCATCGCCCTGACGCGTAACAAAAAAAGCGGCGATGCGCTGCTCTTCTGCAAAAGCCAAACCACGCTCAGGCCCAAGGACTAACAACAGTGTGCCTAAACCATCGGCACGTAAGGTAGAGCGATCAATCACAGTCACCGAAGCTAAGCGATGACTGATTGGCGCGCCAACTTGTGGATCAAGTGTATGCGAAAATCGCACACCTTCTTCTTCAAAGTAATTACGGTAATCACCTGAAGTATTAATACCGTAGCCATCAATCTCTAAAATACGTTGGATCACTTGCTGGCCATCTGCTAAAGGTTGCTCCAAAGCAATCCGCCAAGGCGAACCATCAGGCTTGCGCCCTTGGGCCTTTAACTCACCGGTGATCTCAATCATATAGCTATCAATATCCAACTCAGCAAAACGCTGACTCATACGATCAACAGTATAGCCGGCAGCAATGCTATTGAACTCCACTTTCACATCAGCATCTTTGCACAGTTGATTATCAACTATACGCACATGCTGATAACCCACCCGCCCTTTGGTTTGGGCTATCTGCTCAGCGCTAGGTACTTGTTTACCGCGTGCTTGTGGGCCAAAACCCCAAAGATCTAATAACGGCCCTAGAGTCAGGTCAAATGCACCATTACTTAAGTGTGACAAATCATGGCCGTATTGCACCAGATCCAGCACAGACTGGGGCATCTGCATGCAGGTGTTAGCGGGAGATTGATTAAAGCGAGCAATATCAGAGTCTAAACGATAGGTCGACATCTGACGGTCAACCTCATCTAAAATGTTTTGTACCTCAACGCCTACAGCATCAACTGCAGGCGTAGAAGTAGTATGCACATACTTGATAGTGTAAGTGCTGCCCATAGTCGGACCAGACAGCACTTCAATACGCTCAGCCTTGTTATCACAAGCACTGAGCGTGACAGCTAACATAGAAACTAAACACGCTCCCTGCAACAGGTTGCGTAGCATATTAGCCTCCAAAGTCATCAAGCAGAATGTTTTCTGGCTCAACACCCATATTTTCCAACAAATTCACTACTGCAGTGTTCATCATCGGTGGGCCACACATGTAGAACTCGCAATCTTCAGGTGCCGGGTGATCTTTCAAGTAGTTCTCATAAAGAACATTATGAATAAAGCCCGTGGGACCCGTCCAGTTATCTTCTGGCAATGGATCAGAGAGTGCTAAGTGCCAGGTGAAGTTGGGGTTCTCAGCTTGCAGTTTATCGTACTCATCCACATAGAAAGCTTCACGCAAAGAACGTGCGCCATACCAGAAGCTGATTTTACGCGTACTGTGCAAGCGCTTAAGCTGGTCAAAGATGTGCGAGCGCATCGGTGCCATACCGGCACCACCACCGACGAACACCATCTCTGCGTCGGTATCTTTAGCGAAGAAATCACCAAATGGACCGTATACAGTGACTTTGTCACCTTCTTTGAGGCTGAACACCCATGACGACATAATACCGGCAGGCAAATCATCACGGCCTGGCGGTGGCGTAGCAATACGAATATTGAACTTCACAATACCCTTTTCATCAGGGTAGTTAGCCATGGAGTAAGCACGAATGGTGGGCTCGGTTACGGTGGAGCTGTAACGCCAAATATCAAACTTATCCCAGTCCGCATGGAACTCAGGCTGGATATCAAAATCCTTATACTGCACCACGTGTGGCGGGCATTCTAACTGTACATAACCACCGGCACGGAAATTCACATCTTCGCCATCAGGAATACGTAACGTCAGTTCTTTAATAAAAGTGGCCACGTTCGGGTTGGATTCAACCGTACATTCCCACTTTTTCACCCCAAAGATTTCTTCTGGGATTTGAATGTCCATGTCCTGTTTAACCGCAACCTGACACGACAAACGCCAGCCTTCTTTACCTTCACGCTTAGTAAAGTGTGATTCTTCAGTCGGCAGCATTTCACCACCACCACTGCTAATCACACAGCTACACTGCGCACAAGTACCACCACCACCGCATGCGGACGATAGGAAGATATTATTGCTGGCCAGTGTTTGTAGCAACTTACCACCGGCAGGCACAGTAATACTGCGCTCACCGTTGATATTAATGGTCACATCACCGTCTGATACTAAACGCGCACGAGCAACAAGAATCATCACTACCAGCGCGAGTACGATCGCGGTAAACATGCCAATAGCGAGAAAAATCTCGAAATTCATAACTCGCTACTCCTTACAGTTGTACGCCAGAGAATGACATAAAGCCTAAAGACATTAAGCCAATCGTGATAAAGGTAATGCCTAAGCCTTGCAAACCGACTGGCACATCACTGTATTTTAACTTCTCGCGAATACCCGCTAGTAACGCAATGGCCAATGCCCAAGAAAAACCTGAACCCAAGCCATATACGGTACTTTCTGCAAAGTTATAATCACGCTCCACCATAAATAACGTACCACCCATGATGGCGCAGTTTACGGTGATCAACGGCAAGAACACGCCCAACGCGTTGTACAGCGCAGGCACATACTTATCCAGAAGCATTTCTAAGATTTGTACAATAGCGGCAATGACACCGATATAGCTGAGTAAACCCAAAAAGCTTAAGTCAACTTCAGGCATACCCGCCCAAGCTAATGCGCCATCTTTAAGTAAGTAGGTGTAGATCAAGTTGTTGGCTGGCACAGTAATCACCTGCACCACCACAACCGCAATACCTAGACCAATTGCAGTTTCCACTTTTTTGGAAATCGCAATAAAAGTACACATACCTAAGAAGAACGCTAACGCCATGTTTTCAACGAAAACGGCCTTAACAAATAAACTGATGTAATGTTCCATCAGTACGCCTCCTTCTCTTGAGAATGCGCAGCGATGCGGAAGTCAGCTTCTTCAACTTGACCTTTTTTCCACATACGCAGTCCCCAGATAATCAAACCAATTAAGAAGAATGCCGACGGTGGTAGCAGCAACATACCGTTGGGCAAGTACCAGCCGCCATCGTTGACCACAGGGAAAATGGTGTAACCCATTAACTTACCGGCACCAAACAACTCGCGCACTATACCTAAAACAATCAGCATGGCGCTGTAGCCCAAGCCGTTACCGATACCATCAAAGAATGAAATCACCGGCGGATTGGACATGGCAAATGCTTCCGCACGCCCCATCACAATACAGTTGGTAATAATCAAACCGACGAACACCGAAAGCTGCTTAGACAAAGTGTAGGCATAAGCTTTGAGTACTTGGTCAACCACGATCACCAATGACGCAATAATCACCATCTGCACAATCATACGAATGGAGCTGGGAATCTGTTTGCGGATCATCGAGATAAACATATTCGAGAATGCAGTTACCAAAGTTAAGGCAATCGACATCACGAGGGCTGTTTTCAGGTTGGAGGTCACCGCAAGGGCGGAACAGATACCTAAGATCTGTAGGCCAATGGGGTTGTTATTAAAAATAGGATCTAGCAGAACCTGTTTAATTGTTGGCTGTGACATCCTTACGCCTCCCCTGCACGTAAATGCTCAATAAAGCGACCAAAGCCGTTTTCACCCAGCCAGAACTGCACTAAGTGCGTCACACCATTACTGGTCAAGGTTGCACCCGCTAAACCATCAATTTGGTTATCAGCCGTTGCACTGCTCTGATCAACGTTACCTTTGATGACACGGATTGCGACTTTGTCATTGCTGTCAAAGAGCTTTTTATCCAGCCACAGCTTGCGCCAGTTAGGGTTATCAATTTCACCACCCAGACCTGGTGTTTCACCGTGCTCATAAAAGCCAAAGCCAGCAACAGTATTTAAGTCACCTTTAACAGCAATAAAGCCATGCAAGGTTGACCACAAACCGTAGCCACGCACTGGCACAATCAAGGTATCCAACTGACCGTCACTCTCAACCACATACACAGTGCTGTAACGCTCACGACGCTTGATGGAAGCAGTATCTTCTTTACCGCTGAGCGCTTTAGATAGCGCAGGGTCTTTAGATGACTGCAAAGGATCAAAGGTCAGCGGGTCTTGCGCATCAGAAAACTTACCCGTTTCTAAATCCACAACACGAGCCTGAATACGCGTATCAAACATTTGTTTAACTTGCGCACCGGTCATGCTGGCATCGCCAAGTTGAGCAATCGCTAAAATACTGCGCTGCTTATCCAGCAAACGGTTTTCAGTTTGTGTAGGACGCAGAGCAACCGCAGCCCCTGCAACAAAAATTGAACACACCAAGCACACTAACAAAGCAACAGTTAGGGTGCGGGCGGTTGATTCTCTTTGACTAGACATTACGTGCCAGCCTCCGCTTAATGTTGGCCTGAACAACAAAGTGGTCAATTAATGGTGCGCATAGGTTGGCAAACAAAATCGCCAACATCATGCCTTCTGGGAATGCTGGGTTCACCACACGGATCAACACCACCATCACACCAATCAGAGCACCAAAGACCCACTTACCGGTATTAGTCATGGACGCCGACACAGGGTCAGTCGCCATAAAGATCATACCGAACGCAAAACCACCGACGACCATATGCCAGTACCACGGCATAGCAAACAATGGGTTGGTGTCAGAGCCCAGCATATTAAACAGCGAACTCAACGCCACCATACCTATCATCACACCAGCAACAATGCGCCATGCAGCAATACGCATAATCAGCAGCACTGCACCACCGATAAAGATTGCTAGCGTACTGGTCTCACCCACAGAGCCGTGAACCTGACCAATAAAGGCATCCATCCAGCTGATACCTGCACTCATCACTTGCTGCATACCACCTTCAGCACCAAGGCTTAACGCAGTTGCGCCAGCGAAACCGTCCACTGCAGTCCATACCGCGTCACCCGACAATTGTGCAGGATAAGCGAAGAATAGAAACGCACGGCCAGCAAGGGCTGGGTTAAGGAAGTTTTTACCGGTACCACCAAAGACTTCTTTACCAATCACGATACCAAAGCTGATACCCATGGCCACTTGCCATAAAGGAATGCTCGGCGGCAGGATCAAGGCAAACAGAATTGAAGTCACGAAGAAACCTTCGTTGATCTCATGGCCACGAATCGAGGCAAACAACACTTCCCAGAACCCACCCACCACAAAGGTGACTAGATAAATGGGTAAGAACCAGGTTGCACCCTGAATCATATTGTCCCAGACACTGCTTGGATCAAAGCCTGCAAAAATTGCAGTCAGAGCCATGCGCCAGCCGTCTTGTGCAGCCAACATCTCAGGGTTAGCATCAAAAATAACGTTGGCCTGATAGCCGATGTTCCACATACCAAAGAACATCGCTGGGAAGGTACATAACCACACTGTGATCATAATACGCTTCAGGTCAACACCATCACGCACGTGCGCGGTGGTTTTAGTGACACTGCTAGGGCGATACAACACTGTATCTACGGCTTCATACAAGGCATACCACTTCTCGTATTTGCCACCTTTTTCAAAGTTGTGCTCGATTTTATCAAGGAATGCACGAAGACCCATTGCTTATCCCTCCTGCTCAATACGCGTTAGATTGTCCCGCAAAACCGGGCCGTACTCGTACTTACCTGGGCATGCAAAAGTGCACAACGCCAAGTCTTCCTCATCTAACTCTAAGCAGCCAAGCTGTTGTGCCACCTCGGTATCACCGACTAATAGCGCACGCAGTAATTGCGTTGGTAAAATATCCAACGGCATCACTTTCTCGTAGCTACCCACCGGCACCATGGCGCGATCACTACCGTTTGTGGTGGTAGTGAAGGCAAACTTTTTATTGGCAGACAATTTGGAAATAAAGATATTGAGTATCGAGAACTTGTTCACACCCGCGCGCAGGTAATGGAACATTTGACGCTCATCACCCTCAGCCAAGCAGCTGAGCTGTGTGTGGTAGCGGCCCAAGAAATTACAGGTGCCACGCGCGGTACGACCACCGAGCACTGAGCCCGAGATCACACGATTGTTGCCCGCTTGTAATTCATCACGAATCAAGTCAGCGACATTCGCGCCTAAACGCGTACGCAATAAACGCGGCTTCTTAGCTACAGGTCCAGCTAAGGAAATCACACGCTCAACCCACAATTGACCCGTAGTGAACAGCTTGCCAATGGCAATCACATCCTGATAACCAATCTGCCACACAGTGCGTGTTGCACTGACCGGATCAAGGTAATGGATATGTGTACCAGGCAAGCCTGCAGGGTGTGGACCAGCAAAGGCTTCAGTGTGCACATTATCTTGGCTCTCGCCTGGCAAAGTCACACCGTCGGCTTTACATAAGAACACTTTGGCTAAGCGGCTCAATACGGTTAAACCACGACTGAAGTCTTCAGCGTATTCAGCAATCACCACAGCCGGATCAGCCGCGAGCGGATGGGTATCCATCGCTGTGACAAAGATTGAACGTGGGGTTGAGTCAACCGCAGGAACTTTACTATATGGACGCGTACGCAACGCGGCCCATAAACCTGACTGCTGTAAGTTCTCGCGCACCTGCTCTGTTGCCAAACCAGCCAACTTATCTGCAGCGTAGCTGGCAAAGGTGATTTGCTCATCCCCTTCCAGGTCAATCACTACAGATTGCAGCACACGGCGCTCGCCACGATTAATGGCTTTAACCACACCCGCTCCAGGCGCTGTAAACAGCACACCGGGTGTTTTTTTATCTGAGAAAAGAACCTGACCTAACTTGACCCGGTCTCCCTCTTGCACCTGCATTGTAGGCTTCATCCCGTTATAGTCGAAGCCTATGACTGCAACACTATGTACGGGCTTTGCAGCCTCAATACGCTGTGTTGGCGTGCCAGTCATGGGCAAGTCAAGCCCACGTTTTATTTTGATCATAGGTTTGCCTAACCACGATAGTGAAATTTATAGTTATATCGAAACGGTTGCATAGATTCTCTACAAGTAGGGCAACTATGGAACTTTTCCGACGTTAAAAAATAATCCGCATGATTATAAAGAGGCATGGCGGTGACTTGCCAGCCTAATGCACAATTTTCTACTAAATAGTCTGTTTAATGGCTTTCATCACCCAGAATCAAACCCAGTAAAAAGACAAAGGGAGCCCTAAGGCTCCCTTTGTTATGCATCAATCACTTAGCACAGCCTCGTTATTGTGGGAAAGCTGGTGGATTAACACCTGCAATCTCTTCCATCACACGTACCACTTGGCAGCTGTAACCGTATTCGTTGTCATACCAGACGTACAAAATCACACCGTTTTCAGTGCAAATCGTTGCCTCAGCATCAACTACACCCGCATGACGTGAGCCAACAAAGTCTGTCGACACCACTTCTTGCGAACATACATAGTCAATTTGCTTTTGCAGCTCAGAGTGCATCGCCATTTGACGCAAGTATTCGTTTACTTCATCGCGTGTCGTGCCGTTCTTCAGGTTGAGGTTAAGAATCGCCATAGAAACGTTTGGCGTAGGTACACGAATCGCATTACCGGTCAGCTTGCCTTTAAGCACAGGCAGAGCTTTAGCTGCAGCAGTGGCCGCACCTGTTTCAGTAATTACCATATTCAGCGGTGCTGAACGACCACGACGGCTGCCCGTATGGAAGTTATCAATCAAGTTTTGGTCGTTGGTGTACGAGTGAACTGTTTCCACGTGACCATTGATGATGCCAAACTTATCGTCGATCGCCTTAAGCACAGGCACGATAGCGTTGGTGGTGCACGATGCTGCAGAAATAATTTTATCTTCTGCAGTGATTTCAGCATGGTTAATACCATGGACAATATTTTTGATATCGCCTTTACCTGGAGCGGTCAACACAACACGATCAATACCAGCACAGCCTAAGTGCTGACTCAGGCCCTCGGCATCACGCCAGCGACCGGTGTTATCCACTAGCAGTGCGTCTTTAATGCCGTACTCTGTGTAATCAACAGTTTTAGGATCGTTAGAATAGATCACTTGGATCAGGCTGCCATTGACAGTCATGGTGCTGTTAGCTTCGTCGATCACGATAGTGCCATCAAATGGACCGTGTACTGAATCACGACGCAGTAAGCTGGCACGCTTGGCTAAATCGTTTTCAGAGCCCTTGCGCACAACAATCGCACGTAAACGCAGACCATCACCGGCACCGGTTTTAGCAACCAAGATACGCGCCAGCAAACGACCAATACGACCAAAACCGTACAGTACGACATCAGTACCTTGGTGCAGATTGTTTGCGCTCTGGCCTGCAACGCTGGCTAATTCATCACGTACAAACTGCTCAAGGGTGCGACCATTGGCTTGGGTGTTGAACTTAACAGCCATTTTACCAATATCAACAGATGCACTACCCAGATCCATTTCGCTCATGATCTTTAAAATAGGGTATGTATCACGCACGGACAGCTCAGACTCATCACCAATACGGTGGCGGGCAAAGCGGTGGGCTTTAAGAATTGCAATAACAGAACGGTTGATCAAACCGCGTCCGTAAATGGACGTTACCACATTATTATTGCGGTACAGTTGGCCAACAAGCGGAATCATTGCCTCGGCAAGGGCTTCGCGATCAATCCATTCACCAAGACACTGGTCAGTCTTCTGAGTCACGTGGGATACCTATTTAGGGGCTAAAAAAGAGTTACATTATCGACTGCATAAACGAAAGCGGCAAGCTCTAAGCACTGAATAGGACCAAAAGCTTATATAGCGAGTGTTGGCAGAGCCCGTTACAATCGTTTTTTTATCGTTTATAAAAGAGTCGAACGTGTCTGTATTGCGCCTGCCTACACTGCCCAAAAAAGCCAACAAACAACTCTGGGGTAATTTACCCGGTGCTGCCCAAGGTCTTGCTATTGCTGCTGCAGCGCGCAGTACGCAGCGCTTTACTCTGCTATTAACAGATAACAGTCAAAGCGCTGAACGCCTCAAAGATGAACTGGCTTTTTTTGCCCCTGAAGTGCCCGTTTTACACTTCCCCGACTGGGAAACGCTCCCCTACGATGTATTTTCCCCGCATCAAGATATTATTTCTCAGCGGGTTGCTGCTTTATATCAACTACCACAATTGCAGCAAGGAATCTTAATTGTCCCAATCAACACTGCCCTACACCGCTTAGCACCCAAGTCGTTTATGCTCGATGCCAGCCTAGTACTGGATGTCGGGCAAAAGCTGGATGTGGAGAGCATGCGCAGCCGCTTACAGGCTTCAGGTTATCAGTGTGTCGATACTGTGTATGAGCACGGCCACTTTGCCGTGCGTGGCGCGCTTTTTGATTTATTCCCCATGGGTAGCGATGTGCCGTATCGCATCGACTTATTTGATGACGAAATCGAAACTCTACGCACCTTTGATCCAGAAACGCAGCGCTCCAATGATAAAGTTGAAAGTATTCGCTTACTGCCCGCACGTGAGTTTCCGCTGGATAAAAAAGCCCGCGCTGATTTTCGTGCACGTTTTCGTGAACGTTTTGATGTGGATTTTCGTCGCTGCCCGCTCTATCAAGACTTAGCCAGCGGCATTATCCCAGCAGGCATTGAAGCCTACCTGCCATTATTTTTTGAAGACACCAGTACTTTATTTGCCTATTTGCCTGATGATGCGCAGGTTTTCTCCTTAGCCGGTGTGGATACGGCTGCTGAAGTATTCTGGCAGGACACGCGCAGCCGCTATGAAGAGCGCCGCGGAGATCTGGAGCGCCCACTGCTCCCCCCAGCGGACTTATTTGTCGCCATTGATGAATACTACGGCGCACTTAAAGATCATTCACGCATTGTCATCGACAGTGAAGACCTCAGCCCAAGCGTCGGGCGCGAGCGCTTGCCAGTGCTGGCTTTTCCCGATTTATCGCTAGATCCACGTGCGGCTGAACCCTTAAGTAAAGTTAAGGATTTTCTTGAAAGCTTTAAGGGTCGCACACTATTTACTGTCGAAACTGCCGGCCGGCGCGAAGTTTTCTTAGAGCTACTGCAGCGCATTGGCGTAGTGCCTAACGAAGTTGCTGATTGGGATGAGTTTTTAACCAGCACGACCCCCATCGCTATTTGCGTGGCACCCATTGAAGCAGGTCTGCTACTGGATGATATTGCGCTGATCCCAGAAAGCGCACTACTCGGTCAGCGCGTCATCCAGCGTCGCCGCCGTGATAAAAGTCAGAGTGGCAATCATGAGCATGTGATTCGTAACCTCACCGAACTGCGTGAAGGCGCACCCGTAGTACATATTGATCACGGTGTCGGTCGCTACCAAGGCTTAGTGACTCTCGAAATTGACGAGCAAGCCACTGAATTTTTAATGCTTGAATACGCCGACCAAGCCAAGCTCTATGTGCCGGTGGCTAATTTGCATTTAATTGCCCGTTACACTGGCAGTGACGATAGCAGCGCACCACTGCACCGTCTGGGCACTGAGCAATGGCAAAAAGCCAAGCGCAAGGCTGCCGAGCAAGTGCGCGATGTGGCCGCGGAACTGCTCAATATTTATGCCATCCGTGCCGCGCGTGAAGGTTTTGCCTTTAGTAACCCGGGGCTTGATTACGCCACTTTTAGCGCCGCCTTTCCCTTTGAAGAAACGCCCGACCAGCAAGTGGCGATCGATAATGTGCGCAACGATATGCTCTCCGGCAAACCTATGGACCGCTTGGTCTGTGGCGATGTGGGTTTTGGTAAAACTGAAGTGGCGATGCGTGCGGCCTTTATTGCCGTACACAGCGGCAAACAAGTTGCGGTACTGGTGCCCACCACCTTGTTAGCACAGCAGCACTACGACAGTTTCCGTGACCGCTTTGCCGATTGGCCGGTGCGCGTTGAAGTGATCAGTCGCTTTAAGACTGCCAAAGAAACCAAACAAGCCATCAGTGATTTAGCCGAAGGCAAAGTCGACATCTTGATCGGCACCCATAAACTGCTACAAAGCGATGTGCAGTTTAACAATTTGGGTCTGGTGATTATTGATGAAGAACACCGCTTTGGTGTGCGCCAAAAAGAACAACTCAAAGCCCTGCGCAGTGAAGTGGACATCCTTACTCTGACTGCCACGCCGATTCCACGCACCTTGAATATGGCCTTTGCCGGTATGCGTGATATGTCAATTATCGCCACGCCACCCGCACGGCGTTTATCGGTGCGCACCTTTGTGATGCAGCGCCAAGATGCAGTAGTCAAAGAAGCCTTGCTGCGTGAGTTACTGCGCGGTGGGCAAGTGTATTTCTTGCACAACGACGTCAAGACTATTGAAAAATGCGCTGCTGATTTGGCCGCGCTAGTGCCAGAAGCGCGTATCGCCATTGGCCACGGGCAAATGCATGAACGCGAGCTTGAGCGGGTGATGACCGATTTCTACCATAAGCGCTACAACGTGCTGGTCGCTTCCACCATCATTGAAACTGGTATTGACGTGCCTAACGCCAATACCATTTTGATTGATCGCGCCGATAAATTTGGCTTAGCGCAATTGCACCAACTGCGTGGCCGTGTCGGCCGCAGTCACCACCAAGCCTATGCTTACCTGCTGACGCCGCCTGAAAAAAGCATGACCAGCGATGCAAAAAAACGCCTGGAAGCTATCAGTAACGCGCAAGATCTGGGTGCGGGTTTTATGCTCGCCACCCATGATTTGGAAATTCGTGGCGCCGGTGAACTGCTCGGTGACGGGCAAAGTGGCGAGATTCACGCCATTGGTTTTACTCTGTATATGGAAATGCTCGAGCGCGCAGTTGAATCGATTCGCAAAGGTGAGCAGCCCGACCTTGAGCAACCTCTTAACAGCGGTGCCGAGATCAACCTGCGCATTCCTGCATTGATTCCGGATGAGTATCTGCCTGATGTGCATACTCGCCTGATTCTCTACAAACGTATTTCCTCAGCCAAAGACACGGCAGCACTTAAGGAACTGCAAGTGGAAATGATTGACCGCTTTGGCTTGTTGCCTGATCAAGTGAAAAACTTAATCCGTGTCACTGAGCTCAAACTTAAGGCGCAAGCGCTGGGTATTCTAAAAATTGATGCAGGCCCGCATGCCGGTCGTTTAGAATTCGCCAGCGACACCTGTGTTGATCCGATGCGCTTGATTAAACTGATTCAAAGCCAGCCCAAACATTACCGTTTTGAAGGCGCGACAGTATTTAAATTTAATGTGCCGATGGACGATCCCGCGCAACGCTTTACCACTATTGAAGCTTTATTAGCGCAATTATCGGCATAAAGCTCCAGACGAGCTCAACTATTAAGGAACTGCATATGCGTTATATTATCCATTTTGCTCTGTTATTTTCGCTGTGCAGTACACAAGCCTTTGCTAATGGCACGCAACAGGTTGAGCTGATTGTATTTCGTCAAGATAACGCCAGCTTACCCGTGAGCCAGCTTGCACCTGATCAGTGGGCTCAAGGGGCCACCCTGATCACCAATCAACTGCAACGCAGCACGCAGCTGGATTATTTAGCGAAGAAACTGACGCCCGACAGCGGCTATGAAGTTTTACTGCATCAAACTTGGCTGCAGCACAGTCAAGATGCAACAGCTAAGGTAGCAGTGATGGCAGGTCCAGCACGCTTTGAACACTACCCTGTTGAAGGCTCTCTAACCTTTAGTTTGGCACGCAATAACAAGGTGCAATTGGATCTATGGTTCAATCAGTTCAACCCCGATCACACCCTGCTCAGCAGTGAGCGCTTTAAGCACAGAGCAACGGTGGCCAATGATCAGGTCACTTTTATTGACCACTACCCTTTTGGCGCTTTAATACGTATCCAGCCGCAAAGGACCCAAGCGAGCCCAACTCCAAACAGGGCTAATCATGCTGAAGATTTTGAATAAGCACGACCTAGGCTAACCATCAGCATCGCGTGTTAACAGACCATCAGTCGCTATTCGCAACTCACTTTAAGCCAATCAAAAACGCCTTCATCATCGAAGGCGTTTTTGTGCAGCAGAGTAAAGTCTTACTCCACCAGCGGCAGCCACTTTGCGTAGCCTTGCTCTTGCATCTGTGCTTTAGGAATAAACTTTAAGCTAGCACCGTTAATGCAATAACGCAGGCCACCACGATCGCGCGGGCCATCCTCAAACACATGCCCTAGATGCGAGTCAGCCACCTGACTGCGCACTTCAACGCGGCGCATATTGTAGCTGGTGTCGATTTTCTCCACTATGACGCTGGCATTGATCGGCTCAACGAAGCTGGGCCAGCCACAGCCGGACTCGTATTTAGCACTGGAGCTGAACAGCGGCTCACCACTGACAATGTCCACATATAAGCCTGGCTCAAATAACTCATCATAGCGGTGACTGAAAGCACGCTCAGTGCCGCTATTTTGCGTCACTTGATATGCCTCACGGCTCAAGCGCTGCTGTAAGGTTTTGCTATCAGGTTTTTGAAAACGACTGGCATCAAACTCCTGCTGCGCTTGTTCTGCTGGAGCCGCTGATGCTGGACTCGGCAGCGGCTCATCGGCCAAGTTTAAATCCACATGGCAGTAACCATTGGGGTTTTTCATCAAGTAATCTTGGTGATATTGCTCAGCTTCATAGAAATTCTGCAGCGGCTGATTCTCAACCACCACCGGACGTTTATAGCGCTGCTGCAACTCAGCTAAGGCTGCAGCAACCACCGGCTGCTCTGCTGGATTATCAGTATAAACACCCGCGCGATACTGCGTGCCGCGGTCATTGCCCTGCTTATTTAAGCTGGTAGGGTCAATAATGCGAAAATAATACTGCAACATATCATCCAAACTGAGCTTGTCTGGGTTGTAGGTCACTTTGACGGTTTCAGCATGACCGGTATTGCGATAAATCACATCTTCATAACTTGGATTTTCGGTCCGGCCATTGGCGTAGCCAGACACCGCATCCAACACACCATCAATGCGCTCAAAATACGCCTCCACACCCCAGAAACAGCCACCGGCCAGATAAACAGTGCGCGCCTGCACTGGTA
>CALZAE010000022.1 GCA_945612235.1 uncultured Gammaproteobacteria bacterium
TGCATATTCAGCGCAAACCACAAAAGCTGCGCTTATTGCATCCGCTGGATCATAATTTTTATGCGGTGTGCCGCGACAAGTTGGGCTGGGGGAGCCGACTGGGACAGGATAACAAGTAATGTGGCTTGATCCTGCGCGTAACTATGACCTGATCGGCGATGTGCACGGTTGTGCGCAAGCGCTCGAGCGATTACTTGCGCTGCTTGGTTATCACAAGCGTGCCGGTGTTTGGCAGCATCCTCAGCGCCAGGCGGTGTTTTTAGGTGACTTGATTGACCGCGGTCCACAGATTCGTGAAACCTTGTTGATTGTGCACGCAATGGTGGATGCGGGTTATGCGCATTGCATTATGGGTAATCATGAATACTATGCGCTGGCCTGGAATACCCCTGTAGACGATGTCAGCACGCAAAACTATGTGCGTGAACACAGTCCACGCCATGCCCGCTTGCAGCGCGAAACCCACGAGCAATTTGCTGAGCACCCCTACGACTGGCAGGACTTTAATCAATGGTTTTTAAACTTACCGTTGTTTATTGATGCTGAGCGCTTTCGTGCCGTACATGCGTGTTGGGATGACCGTTTAATCAATACCTTGCGAGCTCGCTTTCCTGATGGGCGCATTGATACGGGTTTTATTCAGCAGTCGGTTGTCAGTGGTAGTTTGGCGGATCAGACGTTTAACCGTTTACTGCGTGGGGTGAACTTGCCTTTGCCCTATGGGATGTCGCAAATCAGCCAAGATGGTTATCGCCGTTCCTCGTTTCGTACCAAGTTTTGGCAACAAGAGCACACCTCGCTGACTTACGGTGATGTGGTGTTTCAGCCCGATGCCTTGCCTGAACATATCGCGCAAAAGCCTTTGCCAGCACAATACTTACGGCAAATCAGTGGCTACGATGAGCAGCAGCCTTTGTTATTTGTGGGTCACTACTGGCGCCAAGGTCAGCCCAGCTTGATTCGACCTAATTTAGCGTGCTTGGATTACAGTGCGGTGAATGGCGGCAAGTTGGTGGCGTATCGTTTAGGGCAAGAGACCCGTTTATTAGCGCATAATTTTGTTTGGGTTGACGCCCACGACTAAGGACACGATATGACTTGGACCAGTGCTTTACGTTTACCGTTACATACCAACCTTGCTCCCTTTATACGTATGCTGGCGCAACAAGGCTTGGAGCATCGTGTGACTGAAGACAAGGGTGAGCAAGTCTTATGGGTCGCCGGTGCTGCACAAGCCGAGTATGTGGGTGAGCTGTATGAGTTGTTTACACAGGGCAGGCTAGCGCAGTATCAAGGTGAGCTGAATGCGGAACAACCTGCGCACAGATCGCAACAGGGTTTTGTGGAGCAATTAAAGCGCAGCCCAATCACTGCTGCAGTATTAATTGCCTGTTTGCTAGTCGGCTTGATCACTCAATTGGGTGGCGATTTAGAGATGGTACGCTGGTTCACCTTTAATGATTTTAAAATCCAGGGCGATTATGTGTATTTTGTGCCCTTGGAGTACGGTTTAGAACAGGGACAATGGTGGCGCTTATTCTCGCCGATGTTACTGCACTTTGGTTTTTTGCATCTAGCGATGAATATGCTGTGGTATTGGGAGATTGGTCGCAGAATAGAACATCAGCAAGGCCGGGTGTTTTTGATACTGCTGACTTTGGTTTCGGCTTTGGCTTCTAATCTCAGTCAGTTTATGTTTTCTGATGCGTCTTTATTCGGCGGTCTATCGGGTGTGTTATACGCGGTACTGGGCCACTGTTGGATTTATCAACGTATTCATCCGCAATTCAATTACGCCTTACCCAAGGGTGTGGTTGCTATGATGCTGATTTGGCTGCTGTTATGCTTGTCAGGTGTCGTAACTGCGCTAGGCTTTGGGCAAATTGCTAATGCTGCGCATGTCAGTGGCTTAGTGTTGGGTTGTGTGAGTGGTGCTGTGTTTGCGTTGCTGGCGCGTCAGCGTGCGGCATAACAGCTTAATTTTATATATGACTGAATCTTTATAGGAATCAACGATGAAAAACTTTGCTGATCTGATTGAAAGCATTACGCCAGAAACCTACGCAACCTTAAAAATTGCCATCGAAATTGGTAAGTGGGGCGATGGCACTAAGCTGACTCAAGAGCAGAAAGAATTGACCATGCAAGCGATGATTATGTGGGAAATGACCAACTTGCCAGAAGAAGAGCGTACCGGCTATATGGGTGGTCAGGAATGTAAAAAGCAAACGCAAAAGCGTCTATCTGAAGAGCAGGCAGCATTATTTGCTCCAGCAGCAGGGACACTGCACTGATGACGGAATTAGGTCGTGGTGCCATCAGTAAGATGCGCATTGCACTGGATGCCCCAGCACAATACAGCTTGCGCCTCGGCGATGAGCAACATGCGCTCAATCACCTGATTGGTCAAACTCTGCGCCTAGAATTCCTAGGCGCTATCCATTGCACGCATTGCCAGCGCCCAACCAAGAAAAGTTTTGCCCAAGGCTACTGCTGGCCGTGCTTCTCTAAGTTGCCGCAATGCGATACCTGCATGATGAGTCCGGAGAAGTGCCATTACGATGCCGGTACCTGCCGGGATCCGCAATGGGCGCAAGACTTTTGCATGACTGACCATTTTGTTTATCTAGCGAACTCCACTGGCGTCAAAGTGGGAATTACTCGCGGTACCCAGTTACCGACGCGTTGGCTCGATCAAGGGGCGATTCAGGCAGTACCGATTTTCCGTGTTGCCACCCGTCAGCAGTCCGGTTTTGTTGAGGATGTGCTACGCAGTCAAGTCGCTGATCGTACCAACTGGCGCACCTTGCTCAAAGGTGATGTAGAGCCAATTGATTTACTCGCCATTCGTGAGCAATTGATGGACAGTTGTGAGCAGCCCTTACTGGACTTGCAGCAGCGTTTTGGTTTGCAAGCTATTCAGCCGATTAGTGATGTGGATGTGTTAGATATAGCTTATCCAGTCGAAGCCTATCCAGCGAAAATCACCAGTTTTAATTTAGATAAGAACCCCATTGCTGAAGGTACCTTGATCGGTATTAAGGGCCAGTATCTGTTGTTTGATACGGGGGTGATTAATATTCGTAAATATACGTCCTACCAGCTAGCAGTGAGTACCATTAACGCTGCTGTTTAAGCTGTTCTTTTGCAAAGTTAGAGTGTTTTTTTAATCGAGGTTTTTATGATGCGTACCGAACAACCGAAAATGATTGCGTTAACCGATTACCGTCTGCCAGATTACTTGATTGATGAAACCTATCTGACTTTTGAGCTGTTTGAAAGCTATGCCCTAGTGCATACGCGCCTGCTGATGCAGCGCAATCCGAGTTTAGATACCAACCTGCCGGCGCTGGTCTTAGATGGTCAGCATCTGGAGTTAGTGAGCTTGGCGCTGGATGGTCGACCTCTGACTGCAGTTGAATACACAGTGACGGATAAGCACTTAGAGCTGCAACCAACGCACAGCCGTTTTGAGTTGACTAGCACCGTGCGTATTGAGCCGCAAAACAATACCGCGCTGGAAGGCTTATATAAATCCTCTGGGATGTTTTGTACTCAGTGTGAGGCCGAAGGCTTTCGCAAGATTACTTACTATTTAGACCGTCCGGATGTAATGAGCCGTTTTACTACAACCATTCATGCCGACAAAAAGAACTATCCGATTTTACTGTCCAACGGTAATCCGGTAGCGCAAGGCGACGAAGAGGGTGGTCGGCACTGGGCCACTTGGGAAGACCCCTTTAAAAAGCCTGCGTACTTGTTTGCCGTAGTTGCCGGTGATCTCTGGTGTGTGGAAGATACCTTTACCACTATGAGTCAACGTGAAGTGGCATTGCGTATTTACGTAGAGCCAGAGAACATCGATAAGTGCCAACATGCCATGGACAGTCTGAAAAAATCCATGCGCTGGGATGAAGAGCAATATGGCCGTGAGTACGACCTGGATATCTTTATGATTGTGGCGGTGAATGATTTCAATATGGGTGCTATGGAGAATAAAGGTCTGAATATCTTTAACTCCAGTTGTGTTCTGGCTAAAGCCGAAACAGCAACCGATGCTGCGCACCAGCGTATTGAAAGCATTGTTGCGCATGAGTACTTCCATAACTGGTCAGGTAACCGCGTCACCTGCCGTGATTGGTTCCAGCTCTCACTCAAAGAAGGCTTTACCGTGTTCCGTGACAGTGAGTTCTCCGCGGATATGAACTCGCGCGTCGTCAAGCGTATTGAAGATGTGTCTTACTTGCGCACTCATCAGTTTGCCGAAGATGCCGGCCCCATGGCGCATCCGGTACGTCCGGCGCAGTATATGGAAATCTCTAACTTCTATACGCTGACCATCTATGAGAAGGGCGCAGAAGTGGTGCGTATGCTGCACACCTTGTTGGGTGCAGAAACCTTCCGTAAGGGCTCTGATTTATACTTTGAGCGCCATGATGGCCAAGCAGTGACTTGTGATGATTTTATCGCAGCAATGGAAACTGTCAGTGGTATGGACTTAACCCAGTTTAAGCGCTGGTACAGTCAAGCCGGTACGCCAGAGCTTGAAGTCACTGATAGCTATGATGCCGCGACTCAGACCTATCAGTTGACTGTCAAACAAAGCTGCCCCGATACACCGGGTCAAACGAACAAGCAGCCCTTTGTGATTCCGCTGAGTATGGCGCTATTGAATCAGCAGGGTCAGGCGCTGCCATTGCAACTGCAAGGTGAAGCGGCTGCAGTGTTAGATGAGCGCGTATTGTCAGTGACTGAGGCTGAGCAGACCTTTAGCTTTATTAATGTGGCCGAGCAACCTTTGCCATCCTTGTTGCGTGGCTTCTCAGCACCGGTGGTCTTGCGTTACGACTACAGTCGCGATGACTTACTGTTTTTACTGCAGCATGACACTGATGGCTTTAATCGCTGGGAAGCCGGGCAACAGTTGGCGCTGCAAGTGATTGAAGAAGTGGTCGGGCAGATCTACGAAACCGATGAGCCCATGATGGACCCGCGTTTAGTCGAGGTCTTTAGCGCACTGCTGGCGCAAGAAGATCTAGATCCAGCAATGTTGGCTGAGTTTATCGCCTTGCCGGGCGTGGGTTATATCATTGAGCAATATGAGCAGGCGGATCCTTTAGCCATTCACCAAGCGCGCGAGTATGTCAGCAATCAATTGGCGCATGGGTTAAAAGAGCCGATGCTGGCGCGTTATCAGGCCTTGCGTAAAGTGTCACTGGCAACCCCTTATGTTGCACAAGACACGGACATTGCTCGCCGTCGTTTACAGAATATGCTGCTCGCCTATTTAATGCGCACTGAAGACTTAGATATCTTAGATGAGTGTGTTGATCAGTTTGGCGTATCCGACAATATGACCGAGCGTTTGTCAGCCTTAGCCTGCTTGGTCAACTCACCCTTCACTGAGGAAGCCGCCGATGCGCTAAGCAGCTTTGCTGAGCGTTTCGCTGACGACCCGATTGTGATGGACCAATGGTTTAGTGTGCAGGCCGCTGCGGTGTTACCCGGTGGTTTAGAGCGGGTGCAGCACTTACTGCATCATCCAGCCTTCAGTATTAAAAATCCTAATAAAGTGCGGGCGGTGATTGGTGCCTTTAGTACACAAAATACGCCTAATTTTCATGCGCAGGATGGTTCGGGTTATGCCTTCTTGGCGGATAAAGTGATTGAGTTGGATGCGTTAAACCCGCAAATTGCTGCGCGGATTATTTCACCACTGACGCGCTGGCAGCGCTTTGATTTACACCAGCAAGAAATGATGCTGGCGCAACTTAAGCGTATTAAAAATAGCGGCGACTTATCTGCCGACTTGTTCGAGGTGTTGGAAAAAAGCTTACCGGCTTAATACCAATCACTAAGCTATAGTGTGCTGCAAGATTGAGTTGTCATTTGAGTGGGGTGCTGCACTAAGCGGTGCCCCATTTTTGTATATTGTGGTACGGCACTGTCGCATAGAAGAATTGTCCTACTGGGGTTTTATTCAATAGTACGCCTCAGGCTAGAACCACAATCTTGCAGTTAAATATCCTTATATAAAGCAATGACTTATCAGTCAAAACAAAACTAATTATTCAGTGAGTGATTCTGCTGATTTTGGTTGCTTTTTCAGCTGGATTGGCTGCATGGTTGGTGTGTGTTTTCATATTGAATCGAACGCCACTGGCTCTGATAGCCCGATTTCATAGGAATGAAGCGTATAACTTTGCCATTGATGGCATGCAATTATAAAAATAATGGGGAGTATGTATGCGTGGACCCTTATCACACCGCAATGGGCGCACTTTAATCAGGACTGCAGCAGGTCACTCAGAACTGCGCTTTAATCGTTTTTACCAGGCGCTTTCACTTTGTAGCGTTTTATTGTTGTCGAGTTTATATTCAGCATCAGTCTCTGCTCAAGCTACCGAGCAAGCGGTTTATGCCATTCAGACTCCGGCAGCAAAAAACAGTGTGCTATTGGATGTTGCCCGTGCCGGGCAGCGTTTAGTTGCTGTGGGTGATCGTGGACATATTCTCTATTCTGATAATGATGGCCAAATCTGGTTGCAAGCTAAAGTACCTACTCAGCAAATGCTCACGGCTGTTTATTTTGTCGATGATAAATATGGCTGGGCTGTAGGGCATGATGCGCTGATCTTAAGCACCACCGATGGTGGTGAGACCTGGGCACGCCAATACGATGATGTCGAGCAAGAGTCTCCTTTGCTGGATATTTGGTTTCAAGATCGTAAGACTGGCTATGCAGTTGGAGCCTACGGCATGTTGTTAGTCACTCATGACGGCGGTCAAGACTGGCAGCGCATAGATGAATTACTCGATAACGAAGATGGCTACCATTTGAACGCAATCAGTGCAGTGGCTGATGCTGGGCTGTTTATTGTTGGTGAGATGGGTGTGATGTTTCGCTCGGCAGATTGGGGTGAATCATGGGAGGCGCTTGCAGGGCCTTATCAAGGTTCGCTGTTTGGTGTTTTAGCGGCGCAACCGCCTGAGCATTTAGTAGTGTACGGCTTGCGCGGGCATATTTACCGTTCGACAGATTTTGGTGAAACATGGCTGCAAACTCAGGTCAGTACTGATAATGGCCTGCTGCAGTTTGGTTTGGCCGGTGCGAGTCAGTTGCGCAACGGTGACCTTGTGATTGTGGGGCATGGCGGCACGGTATTGCGTAGCAGCGATGCAGGTGCAAGCTTTACTGCGACCAGCCGTTCGGATCGTGCCTCGTTGGCTGGTGTTGCGGCTGATGAACACGATGGTTTGATTCTGGTCGGACAAAATGGCGTGTATCACACCGATGCTCAAGGCAACGATAAATAATAAGACTGGAGACCGTCGACATGACATCTAAAGCAAGAAACAATCCAGCCGCAGTGCTTGAACGTTTGATTTTCAATAACCGTCCTGCGGTTATTTTACTGTGCATCATTATCAGTGCGTTCTTATTTTGGAATGCCGCGCAAGTTCGCCCAGAAACCAGTTTTGAGAAAATGATTCCGCTCAAGCACCCTTATATTGAAACGATGCTTGAGCACCGTAATGATCTTGCTAACCTAGGCAATAGCGTGCGCATCTCGGTTGAAAATACTCAAGGTGATATTTTCGATAAAGACTATATGGAGACCTTGCGCCAAATCAGTGATGAGGCCTTTTATATTCCAGGCGTGGATCGCTCTGGTGTGCGCTCCCTGTGGAGTCCCAATGTGCGCTGGACCGAGGTTACTGAGCAAGGCTTTGCCGGTGGTGATGTCATCCCGCAAACCTATGATGGCTCGGCTGCTAGCTTGGAGGAGTTGCGCAGCAATATCCTCAAGTCCGGGCAGGTTGGGCGCTTGGTGGGCAATAACTTTAAATCCAGTATTGTGGAAATTCCACTGCTCGAAGAATTTCCTGATCCTAATGATCAAAGCCGCTTGATTAAGCTGGATTACCAAGCCTTCTCACACAGCTTAGAAGAGAAGATCCGTGAGAAATATCAGCTGCAAAACCCCAATGTCAAAATCCATATCAGCGGTTTTGCGAAAAAAGTCGGTGACTTAATTGATGGGCTGTTTGGTGTTGCATTGTTTTTTGCTGTCGCGATTGGCATCACCTTTGTACTGTTGTTGTGGTTTACCAAGTGCATGAAAAGCACCGTTGCTGTCCTCTTCACTACCTTGGTGGCGGTGGGATGGCAGTTGGGCTTATTGCATCTGATGGGTTTTGGTCTTGATCCGTACTCAATGTTAGTACCGTTTTTAGTTTTTGCCATTGGTATTTCCCATGGTGTGCAGAAAATTAACGGTATTGCCATGGCATCGGGTACGGCTTTAGATTCATTAACTGCAGCGCGAGTGGCATTTAGGCAGTTGTTTGTTCCAGGTTTGGTGGCTTTGTCTTCTGATGCGGTCGGTTTTATTACTTTATTACTGATTGATATTGGTGTGATTCGCGAGCTAGCTATGGGCGCATCCGTCGGTGTGGCGGTGATTATTTTGACCAACCTGATTTTTTTACCGGTGCTGATTTCTTATATTGGTATCAGTAAAAAAGCGGTTGTAGTGAGCCGTGATAAGGCCGCGCGCGAAAATCCGTTCTGGCGTTTAATTGCTAACTTTGCTAGTCCTAAAGTTGCACCCATTTCTATCGGGATTGCCTTGTGCGCATTAGTCTTTGGCCTGTGGTACGGACAGAACCTTAAAATCGGTGATTTAGACCAAGGCGCACCAGAGTTACATGCGGACTCACGTTATAACCTTGATAACGACTTTATGATTCACAACTATTCCACCAGTTCGGATGTGTTGGTGGTGATGGTTAAAACGCCCAGTGAAGGTTGCTCCAGCTATAATACTTTGAAAGCCATGGATGATTTAAGTTGGCGTATGGAAAACACGCCTGGGGTGCAGTCAGTGGTGTCGATGGTGACTGTATCCAAGCAAGTGATTAAGGGCATGAACGAAGGCAGTTTGAAATGGGAGACTTTGTCGCGCAATCAACATGTGCTGAATAATTCCATTGCGCGTGCAGACTCTTTGTACAACTCAGATTGTTCATTAGCGCCACTGCTGGTTTTTTTAGAGGATCATAAAGCCGAAACTCTAACCACTGCGGTGGCTGCGGTAGAGGATTTTGCTGCGCAGAACAATACCGATGAACATCAGTTTTTATTAGCAGCAGGTAACGCGGGGATTGAGGCTGCAACTAACGATGTGATTTCTTCTTCGGAAACCATGATGCTGATTGCGGTATACAGTGCTGTGATTATCATGTGCTTAATTACCTTCCGCTCCTTTGCCGCCACAGCCTGTGTCATCTTGCCTTTGGTGCTCACGTCAGTGCTGGGTAATGCTTTGATGGCGTGGGTGGGTATTGGCGTCAAGGTGGCAACCTTGCCAGTCATTGCGCTTGGCGTGGGGATTGGTGTGGACTATGGCATCTATATTTACAGTCGTTTAGAAACCTTTCTGCGCATGGGGATGCCACTGCAAGAAGCTTATTATCAAACGCTAAAATCAACCGGTAAAGCTGTGCTGTTTACGGGCGTGTGTTTAGCGATTGGGGTGGCAACTTGGATGTTCTCAGCGATTAAGTTCCAGGCGGATATGGGCTTGATGCTGACCTTTATGTTCCTGTGGAATATGTTTGGGGCGATTTGGTTACTGCCAGCCTTAGCACGTTTCTTAATTAAGCCTGAGCGTTTACGCGAGTAATGCTAGTGCAGCGCAACTGAGATATCTCAGTTGCGCTGTTTTAGTATAATTAAAATACAAAAAACCCAGCAGCTGGGTTTTTTGTGGCGCTCATCTAAGTGGTTTTTAGAGAACTTGGACGATAGCGTCAGTCACGGTATCAATATTATTCATATTGAGTGCGGCGACACAGATACGACCGGTACCAACGGCATAGATGGCAAATTCATTACGCAGGCGATCCACTTGCTCAGTGGTTAGGCCTGAATAAGAGAACATGCCGCGCTGCGCTGCGACAAAGCTAAAGTCACGCTGGGCACCTTTGGCCGCGAGCTGCTCAACCAGCAGTTTACGCATCAGTAAAATACGCTCACGCATCTCACCCAGTTCAGCTTGCCATAACGCATTCAGCTCTGGAGTGTTAAGGACGTGACCCACAACTGTTGCGCCATGGGTGGGCGGGTTGGAGTAGTTGGTACGAATCACGCGTTTGAGCTGCGACAGTACACGACTGGCTTCGTCTTTCGACTCGGTCACAATCGATAGTGCACCCACACGCTCACCATAGAGTGAGAATGATTTGGAGAAGGAGCTGGAAACAAAAAAGGTCATACCTGAGTCAGCAAACAAACGCACCGCTTCTGCGTCTTCGTAAATGCCTTCAGCAAAGCCTTGGTAAGCGATATCGAGAAATGGAATCAGCTCGCGCTCACGTAGCACTTCGAGTACTGCTAGCCATTGCTCAGAGCTGAGATCAACCCCGGTTGGGTTGTGACAGCAGGCATGCAAAATAACGATAGATTGAGCAGGTAATTGCTTTAAGTCTTCCAGCATGCCATCGATATTGACGCCTTGTTGCTCAGCATCATAGTAGCGATAGCTTTGCACTGGAAAACCAGCTGCTTCAAATAAGGCGCGATGGTTTTCCCAGCTGGGGTCACTGATAGCAACTACAGCATCAGGGCGTAAACGCTTAAGGTAGTCGGCACCAATTTTTAACGCACCAGTACCACCAATGGCTTGGCTGGTAATGATACGTCCTGACTGGGTAATAGCAGAGTCAGCGCCAAATAACAGTTTTTGTACTGCACTGTCGTATGCGCTAATGCCTTCAATAGGTAAGTAGCCACGTGGTGCATGTGCTTCTGCGCGGGCTTTCTCGGCTAAGGCAACAGCCTTCAGAAGAGGAATACGTCCCTCCTCGTTGTAATAAACACCAACACCGAGATTGACCTTGTGGGGCCGTGGGTCGGTGTTAAAAGCTTCGTTCAAACCCAAGATTGGGTCGCGTGGCGCCATTTCGACGGCAGAGAACAGGCTCATGTTTAGCGAACTCGATTGTTATGGAATGGAGTCGCTAGCTTAACAGACACTGGGCTGAGACGCAGCGCGATTCGATAGGTATTATAGGGAGTTGGATCAGATTATTACGTAATAATTGCTTGTTATTACTTTTAGCGCAGTTTTGTGCGCTTGTTATTAGGGGTTTGCATGTCACGCTTTGAGCTCGTCACACAATTTAAACCTGCGGGTGATCAGCCCAATGCGATACGTCAGTTGGTTGCAGGGTTAGAGGCTGGTTTATCACACCAAACATTGCATGGCGTAACAGGCTCAGGTAAGACCTTTAGTATGGCTAATGTCATTGCCACAGTGCAGCGACCGGCTATTATTATCGCACCTAATAAAACCTTAGCGGCGCAGTTGTACGGTGAGTTTAAAGAGTTTTTTCCTAATAACGCCGTAGAGTATTTTGTTTCCTACTACGATTATTATCAGCCGGAAGCCTATGTGGCTGCTTCAGATACCTTTATCGAAAAAGACGCCTCAATTAACGACCATATCGAGCAGATGCGCTTATCGGCGACCAAGGCTCTGCTCGAACGTCCTGATGTGATTATCGTCGCAACTGTGTCATCGATTTACGGCTTAGGCAGCCCAGAAAGCTATTTGAAAATGGTCGTGCACTTGGATCGTGGTGACCGTATTAATCAGCGTGATTTATTAGCGCGTCTCGCGGCTTTGCAGTACACCCGCAATGAAGTGGATTTCTCGCGTGCGACCTTTCGGGTGCGCGGTGATGTGATTGATGTCTATCCGGCTGAATCAGATTTTGAAGCCATTCGTGTTGAGTTGTTTGATGATGAAGTGGAAAGTATCAGTGCTTTTGACCCATTGACCGGCAAAGTGATTGGCAAGCTGCCACGTTTTACCTTTTACCCTAAATCGCACTATGTGACGCCGCGTGAAACACTTTTAGAAGCCGTTGAGCAGATTAAAGTTGAGTTAGCATCACGCCTTGAATACTTTCGCAATAACGATCAACTCGTTGAAGCACAGCGACTCGAACAACGCACGCGCTTTGACTTGGAAATGATTTTAGAGTTGGGCTATTGCAACGGGATTGAAAACTACTCGCGCTATTTATCGGGCGGTAAGCCTGGAGCGCCACCACCCACGCTCTATGATTATTTGCCCGACAACGCTTTGCTGATTATTGATGAGTCTCACGTCTCTGTGCCACAAACTGGAGCCATGTATAAAGGTGATCGCTCGCGTAAAGAAAACTTAGTCAATTATGGTTTCCGCTTGCCTTCGGCGCTGGATAACCGTCCGATGCGTTTTGACGAGTGGGAGGCGGCCAGCCCACAAACCATTTTTGTCTCTGCAACGCCCGGTGCATATGAGGCTGAGCATGCGGGGCAGGTGGTAGAGCAGGTGGTACGCCCCACAGGTTTAATTGATCCGGAAATTGAAGTTCGCCCTGCTTTAGCTCAAGTGGATGACTTGCTCTCGCAAATCAGTGCGCGTATTGCTGTGGATGAGCGAGTACTGGTTACTACGCTGACCAAGCGCATGTCTGAAGATTTGACCGAGTATCTGACCGAGCATGATGTGCGCGCACGTTATTTACACTCCGATATTGATACCGTGGAGCGCGTGGAAATTATCCGTGATCTGCGTATGGGCGTCTTTGATGTGTTGGTCGGCATTAACTTGTTGCGTGAAGGTTTAGATATGCCAGAAGTATCACTGGTGGCTATTTTGGATGCCGATAAAGAAGGTTTTTTACGTTCTGAGCGCTCACTGATTCAGACTATTGGCCGTGCTGCACGTAACCTCAATGGTAAGGCTATTCTGTATGCCGATCGTATGACTGGCTCGATGGAGCGGGCAATTGAGGAAACCAATCGTCGCCGTGAAAAGCAAATTGCCTTTAATACTGAACATAATATTACCCCAGTTGGGGTGAAGAAAAGTGTCAAAGATATTATGGAAGGGGCGGTTGTGCCCGGATCACGCAGCAACAAGCGCAAAGCTCAAGAAAAAGCCGCCGAGCAAGCAGCCGAATACGATCAGCAGATCCGTACACCTAAAGACATCACTAAGCGTATTAAGCAGCTGGAAGAGAAAATGTATGCCTTGGCGCGTGATCTTGAGTTTGAAGCAGCAGCACAAATGCGCGATGAAGTGCAGCGCCTGCGTCTGCGTTTATTAGATATGTAGTTGGCCTGCTCGCTGTTAGCTGTGCAGCGCGCAGGCCTTTGTTATCGCGAACTGGAGCGCATAGCTGAGAGTTTGCTAAGATATGCGCTGAAATTCCCACTTTTAAGTTTTTGAGTAAACATAATGACCACTGTACGTACCCGTATTGCACCTTCACCAACAGGCGATCCACACGTTGGCACCGCGTATATCGCACTCTTTAATATGTGTTTTGCTCGCCAGCACGGTGGTCAATTTATTTTACGTATTGAAGACACTGACCAAGTGCGCTCCAGCTCGGAATCAGAGCAGCAGATTTATGATGCCTTGCGTTGGTTAGGCATTGAGTGGGACGAAGGTCCGGACGTGGGTGGTCCGCACGGCCCATACCGTCAAAGTGAGCGTGCAGAGATTTATCAGGAACACTCCAAGCTGCTGGTGGAGAAAGGCCATGCGTTCCCATGCTTCTGCAGTGCAGAGCGTTTGAATGAAGTGCGTGCGCAGCAAATGGCTGATAAGCAGACACCGGCCTATGATGGATTGTGCTCACATTTGTCACCTGCTGAAGCACAAGAACGAGTAGCAGCAGGTGAGTCACATGTGATTCGTATGCGCGTTCCAACTGAAGGCGTATGTGTGGTTAAAGATATGCTGCGCGGTGATGTTGAAATTGGCTGGGATCGCATGGATATGCAGGTCTTAATGAAAGCTGATGGTTTACCGACCTACTTCTTAGCTAACGTAGTGGACGACCATTTAATGGGTATCACCCACGTCTTGCGCGGCGAAGAATGGCTGCCGTCTGCGCCTAAGTTGATCAAGCTATATGAGTACTTTGGCTGGGAACAGCCGGTGCTGTGCTATATGCCATTGCTGCGTAACCCTGATAAAAGTAAGTTATCTAAGCGTAAAAACCCGACCTCAATCAACTTCTATGAGCGTATGGGGTATTTGCCGCAAGCGATGCTTAACTATCTGGGGCGCATGGGTTGGTCAATGCCCGATGAGCGTGAGAAATTCTCGCTTGAAGAGATGATTGAGCACTTTGATATCAATCGTGTATCACTGGGCGGACCTATATTCGATGTGGAAAAACTATCGTGGCTCAATGGTCAGTGGCTGCGAGAGTTGAGTGTTGAGCAGTTTGCTGATGCAGCACGTCAGTGGGCGTTTAACACCGATTACGTCATGCAGATTGCGCCTATGGTGCAAGAGCGGGTTGAAGTATTGAGCCAAATTGCGCCACTGGCAGGCTTCTTCTTCTCGGGTAGCGTGCCGTTGACTACTGAGCTATTTGCCCATAAAAAATTAAGTAGTGACCAGGTGCGTCAAGTGCTACAAATTGTTTTATGGAAGCTGGAAAGCTTGCGACAGTGGGATAAAGAGGGGATTACCGCCACCATCAATGCTTCTGGCGAACTGTTAGAGTTGAAGTTGCGCGATATTATGCCGTTAATGTTTGCAGCCATTACCGGACAGGCCAGCTCAGTATCAGTGTTGGATGCCATGAATATTATAGGCCCGGATTTGACGCGCTTTCGCTTACGCCAAGCGTTAGAGTTGCTTGGTGGCGCATCGAAGAAAGAAGTAAAGGCTTGGGAGAAATTGTTAACGGCTTAAAGGTTAGCAAAGATAAAAAGTCCGCGCTAACCTGAGGTTAGCGCGGCAAACGATCTGTAGTTGTTCAGATCGGGAGGGTGTGACTGATGTTTAAGCACTGAGTTGAGCCTGCATTCGCTGCGTGCAGCAGACGGTTTCGAGCAGCACCTTGCAACTGATTAAACCAACATACAACTGTATGGCTGCAACCTAAACGCAATGCTTCGCAGGCCAATTCTTGGCTGCTTTGCAAGCCTCGTGGACGCAGTACTAAGATACGCTCACGATTTAAACCTGCATCGCGCAGCCATTGTGCAGTGATGTTTTTGGGCGGTGAGATTAATGTTAACCAACGATCATGCTGGCCCTCGCTGAGCTCACGTAATACCGGTGCGATGAGCTGCAGGCATTGCTGAGTCTGCCCAGATAGTGATATCTCGCTAATTAAACCATCATACTGATTGCGGTCTAACTTAGACTTATATTTTACTTCAGTAAATAAAGGTGCGAGTGCGGAGCTGCCTGCGCTCAGTAGTGGTTCACAATGAGGCATGTGTAGTGCATTGAATGATGTCTGGCGATTCATAAAACCTCACTAGCGGCGAATAACGCCGACACTCAAGCCTTCGATGGTTAGGTTCTGTGTTTTCAAATCGACCTTAATAGGTTCAAAGTCACTGTTTTCTGGTAATAGCCATACAGTGTTACCTTCACGCTTGTAGCGCTTAACTGTGACATCATCATCGATACGGGCTACGACGATCTGACCGTTGTGCGCCTCTTGAGTGATATGCACAGCGAGAAGGTCACCATCAAGAATACCGATGTCTTTCATGCTCATGCCGCGTACTTGCAGTAAGTAATCAGCTCGAGGCTTAAATAAATCCGGGTTAACAGGGCAGGTGCTTTCAATATGCTGCTGGGCCAGTATGGGTTCGCCAGCTGCAACACGACCAATCACAGGCAACTCATTATCGTTAATTGCCAATTCATTATTTACATCGAGAGTGTCAATGATTTTTAAGCCGCGCGAGGCACCAGGAATCATTTCAATTGCGCCCTTACGCGCTAAGGCTTTTAAATGATCTTCGGCTGCGTTAGGAGATCTAAATCCCAACTCTTTAGCAATCTCAGCGCGAGTTGGGGGGTAACCATTGTCCTCAATCCAAACTTTAAGGAAGGTTAAAATCTCTGACTGACGTTTCGTTAGCTTAGACATAATCATGCTCTGTTGTTTTATACAGTGACTGTCATTATATACAGTCTTTTTTTATATGCAACGCTTTACCCGCTGACACGATAAGCGGCATTTGGCATTAATCACAGGCTAATGTCAGTAGGGAAGCTAGTGCGTGATAGACTGACATGCCTATTTTGAGTCAACATTATTTTCTTAGAGCTTTGTATGCAAAGTTTAATTTTTGATATCAGCATTGCCGCACAAGACTATTTGCGGGTGTATCAAGGCACAGCCAATCGCGTACGTGTACGCAGTCGTGATGGCCGCACAATCAGTTTACCTGCTCGGCATTTACAGCCCTTTTTAACTCGTGACGGCATCAGTGGTAGCTTTATTATGGAGTTTAATGCGCAGGGGCAGCTTTTAAGCCTGCGTAGGCTGCCTTAACCCGTTATAATTGCATTATTCTTCTTTTTGATTTTGATACTGGCATCTATGTACAACTTATCACGTCGCTTACTTTTTAAATTATCACCAGAAACCGCACATGAACTCACCATTGATATGCTGGGTGCTGCTGGCCGTTTAGGATTACCACGTCGAGTGGTTAAACAGCCGGCTTCCTTACCAGTGCGCGTCATGGGTATTGAGTTTCCTAACCCTGTAGGCCTGGCTGCTGGTCTAGATAAAAATGGCGATGCTATTTTAGGTTTGTCAGGTTTGGGTTTTGGTTTTGTGGAAATTGGTACCGTAACGCCGCGCCCACAGCCGGGTAACCCTAAGCCGCGTCTGTTTCGCTTGCCAGCGGCTGAGGCCGTCATCAATCGCATGGGTTTTAATAACCTTGGCGTTGATCATCTTATGTCTCGTGTACACAATGCCAAGTTCTCGGGCGTGTTAGGTATCAATATTGGCAAAAATGCCACGACCCCAGTTGAACATGCTGCAGATGACTATCTGCTATGCATGGAGAAAGTGTATGGCAGTGCCAGCTATATTACCGTGAATGTGAGTTCACCTAATACACCCGGCCTGCGCTCACTGCAGTTTGGTGATTCATTAAAGAACTTGTTGAGTACTTTGCGTCAACGTCAAGAAGAGCTCACTGCGCTGCATGGCAAGCTCGTACCGCTAGCTATTAAAATTGCGCCAGATATGAGTGATGAAGAAATCACTGATGTGGCGAAAATTTTACTAGAAACGGGTATGAATGCTGTTATTGCGACCAATACCACGGTATCGCGTGCGGGTGTAGAAGGTATGCTGCATGCAGACGAAGCAGGCGGTTTGTCCGGTGCTCCGGTGCGAGAGCAGAGCACCCATGTGGTACGTGTTTTGGCTGAAGCTTTGGGTGGTCGTATACCTATTATTGCAGCGGGTGGTATTACTGAAGGTGAACATGCAGCTCAGAAAATTGAAGCGGGTGCAAGTTTGGTGCAAGTTTACTCAGGCTTTATTTATAAGGGCCCTGAGTTGATTCGTGCATCTGTTGATGCAATTGCTGCAGTATCACGCAATAAGAATTAAGTATGATCATGAGTGTGAGGTACCGGTCAGCACCTCACACTATTAACTCAGAACTGTACTAGCCTACGGCGTTGAGTTCATTAAGCCGATGCAGGCCAGCTGTGCCGCGGTAACCATCCCAGTTGTCGCCACGACCTTCACGCCAGCCGTTTAACCAAGCTTGGCGCGCAGTTGCTAAATTAAATGGACAGAGTTCACGCGATTTGCCTGTGACACCATGTTGGTAGCCACGTAAAAAAGCACGTTCTAACGGATCACGCTTGAGTCTTCTCATTGGGTATTGCCCTCAGTTATTGACTAAAATGTTGCCGCAGGCTTTAGAGTAAAGCCTTATACTGTACAGTTAAGAAACTCATCAGCTCCTAAGTGAGTTTCGAGCAGTGCAAAAGTAAACAAGCTCATATATGTTCTAACCAATGTGCTGTTGATAGGGAATGATTATTTTCGTATAGAACAGTCGTTTTTTTAGATAAAAGGGCATAAGTAACAAGATGTTTCACACAGTGCTGCGCTTAAGCGCAGTCATTAGCGCACTTGACCACTGTGAAATATCACAATAAACAATGTAAAAGAATTCGAACTGGCGTGCTACAACAGATGAGCGGTCAATGCCGCACTCAATTAGCACGCTAGATATAGCAATAGAAATCAATTAAGTACCCACTGGAAATTTTATGCCGGCCAATAAAGAAGTAGAACTGTACCTAACATGCCCAAAAAGCCTTGAGGGTCTGTTGCTGGATGAAGCACAGTCGCTTGGTCTAACCGATGCTCGTGAACAACTCTCGGGCGTGTCAGGACGAGGCACTATGCAGGCGGCATATCGTTTGTGCTTGTGGTCTCGCCTAGCTAACCGTGTGCTATTGGTGCTAAAACGTTTTAGCGTTAAAACGGTTGAAGACCTGTATCACGGTGTCAATGACATTGATTGGGCTGAGCATCTACAGGCTAATGGCACATTATCAGTGGAGTTTACCGGCCGTGGCTCAGGCATTGATAACACTCACTTTGGTGCGTTGAAAGTTAAAGATGCGATTGTCGATGCGTTGCGTGATAAAGAAGGCAATCGTCCCTCGGTTGATAAAATCAGCCCTGATGTTCGTATCCACCTGCACCTCAATCGTGGTGAGGCAACGCTATCGCTAGACTTATCAGGTACCAGTTTGCATCAGCGCGGCTATCGTCTCCAGCAAGGTGCTGCGCCACTTAAAGAGAATCTGGCAGCAGCGATTCTGTTGCGTGCGGGCTGGCCTGCATTAGCCAAGCAGGGCGCAGCTCTGGCTGACCCGATGTGTGGTGTCGGTACTTTCTTAATTGAAGGCGCGATGATGGCCGCTGATATTGCGCCGAACTTGCGCCGTGAGCGTTGGGGCTTTACCAACTGGCTGGGTCACAATCCAGAAGATTGGCAGCCGCTATTTGCTGAAGCGCAGCAACGTGCCGAGATCGGTTTATCTAAGCCACCCTTGTGGATTCGTGGTTATGAAGGTGATCCGCGCTTGATTCAGCCTGCGCGCAATAATATCGAGCGTGCTGGATTAGCCAGTTGGGTCAATATCTATCAAGGTGAGTTAGCGACTTTTGAACCTAAACCTGATCAAGGCCAAAAAGGTTTAGTGGTGACTAACCCGCCATACGGTGAGCGCTTAGGTGATGAAGCCAGCTTGCTTTACCTTTACCAATATTTAGGTGAGCGTTTACGTACGACTTGTTTAGGCTGGGAAGCTGCCGTCTTTACCGGCGCACCCGAGTTAGGCAAGCGTATGGGCTTGCGTAGCCATAAACAGTACTCGCTGTTTAACGGTGCATTACCGTGCCGCTTGCTGTTGTTCCAAGTACAGCCTGAGCGCTTTGTGCTCTCAGAGCGTATCACTACGCACGCTAAGCCGACTTCTGCGGTGGATTCTGATGCTGCGCCACGTTTAACGGGTGAGCCAGAGCCTATTGTTGCGCCTGTCGAAGCAGCACGTTTAAGTGAAGGTGGGCAGATGTTTGCTAACCGTCTACAGAAAAACCTTAAGCAACTGGGTAAGTGGGCGCGTAAAGAGCAGATTGAATGCTACCGCCTTTACGATGCTGATATGCCTGAGTATGCCTTAGCCGTGGATATTTACGCTGATTGGGTGCATGTACAGGAATATGCTGCACCTAAGACCATTGATGTGGAAAAAGCTAAGGGGCGTTTCTTAGATGCTTTAGCTGCTATTCCAACGGTTTTGGATGTACCGCCTGAGCGCATTGTGATTAAGCGCCGTGAGCGTCAAGCGGGTACGCGTCAATATGAGCGTCAAGCCGAACGTGGGCAGTTTATGCATATCACTGAGGGTGGCGTAAAGCTACTGGTGAACTTAACCGACTACTTGGATACCGGCGTCTTCTTGGATCACCGTCCGATGCGTATGCGTATTCAACAAGAAGCAGCGGGTAAACGCTTCTTAAATCTGTTTTGTTACACGGCAGCAGCGACAGTGCATGCTGCCAAAGGTGGAGCACGCACCACAACCAGTGTCGACTTATCTAAAACCTATTTGGATTGGGCTAAACGTAATCTAGCGGCCAACGGTTTCTCTGATAAGCACAACTTAATACATGCCGATGTAATGACGTGGCTGGAAGATGATCGTGAGATGTATGACCTGATCTTTGTTGATCCGCCAACCTTCTCTAACTCCAAGCGTATGGAAGAGGTGTTTGATATTCAGCGCGATCATGTTGTGTTGCTTGACCGTGCCATGGCCCGTTTAGCACCGGGTGGTAGCCTGTACTTCTCCAATAACTTCCGTCGCTTTGTCATGGATGAAAGTGTTGAGGCGCGTTATCAGGTGACGAATATTACCGCGAAAACCTTTGATCCGGACTTTGCTCGTAATAAGAAAATTCACCAGGCTTGGCACTTAACTCAGCGTACTGACTGATTTATATCGTCTATTGAGCGGGCTGCGCGTACAATGCGTAGCTTGCAATTTTTGCAATTGAATACTATTGAAAAGAAACCCACCGGGAGGTGCTTAGAATGCACGATAAATCGAAAAAAACTGCTGCACCAGCAGTAGAGAAGCCACAAAACGAGAAAGCTAAAAAAGGCGCCGTTGCACCTGTTGGTGAAAAACTGCAGAAAGTATTGGCGCGCATGGGCTTTGGCTCACGCCGTGATATTGAGCAGTGGATCGCTGATGGTCGCGTTTTAGTTAACTCACGTGTCGCTAAATTGGGCGCGCGCGTTGATGCATTGGATGCCATCACTGTCGATGGTCGTCCACTCAAACAAGAAGCTGAAACCTACTTGCAGCGTCGCGTCTTGATTTATAACAAGCCAGAAGGTGAAGTGTGTACGCGTCGTGACCCTGAAGGTCGCCCAACGGTGTTTGACCGTTTACCACGCCCGCACACCGGTCGCTGGATCAATATCGGTCGCTTGGATATCAACACTACGGGACTGCTGATGTTCACCACTGATGGTGAGTTAGCTAATCGTTTGATGCACCCTTCGTACCAGATGGACCGTGAGTATGCGGTACGTGTGCGCGGTGAAGTCACCGAAGAGATGATTGAAAATCTTAAAAACGGTGTGATGCTTGAAGACGGTCCAGCGAAGTTTACCGATGTGCAAGCCGCACCCGGTGGCGAAGGCTTTAACCGTTGGTTCCATTGCGTGGTAATGGAAGGCCGTAACCGTGAAGTACGTCGCTTGTGGGAATCACAAGATGTCATAGTGAGCCGCTTGAAGCGTGTGCGTTTTGGACCGGTATTCTTAACTTCAGAGTTGAGCGTCGGACGCTGGCGTGAAATGGGGCAGGCGGAGATCGATATTCTCAGTAAAGAAGTGGGCCTTGAGCCAGTTGCTTTAGCTGAAGTGAGCGAGAAAGCTAAGGATAAGCTGGAGCGCCAGCAGCGTAAGATTGCTCGTCCGGTAGCGCAAGTGCGTGACAACCGTCGTCCAGAAAAGAAAACCGTTTACAGCACCAATAAAGACAAGCCCGATGAGTTTGATAAGGGTGCTCGACGCACGCGTCCGAGTGTTACCAGTGGTGCAAATAAGTCAGGTGGCGCTAAAAAGCCAACAGTACGTCGTTTGCGTCCTGAGTAAAATGCTTTAACAGTATGCGTCAATCTTATGACGCATACTGTACTTGGTTGCGGCCATTATGTTTGGCTGCATACAAAGCTTTATCCGAGCGTTGCAATAAGCTGCTCAATGATTCGTCAGTGTTTAAGGTTGCGCAGCCTAAGCTTGCAGTTACATTAATCACGCCTTGCTCATTGCTAATCAGTAATGACTCTAGACTTTCTCGCAAACGCTCTGCCACTAGAACCGCCTCAGTGCTGGCTGTATTGGGCAACACCACTAAAAACTCTTCGCCACCATAACGAAACAAAGAATCAGTATTGCGCAACTGCTTTTCTAGTGTTTGTGCGACTTTGGTTAATACTAAGTCACCCATGTTGTGACCATAGATATCATTGACGCGCTTAAAGTAGTCAATATCGATCATCAAGACAGATAGAGCATGGTTGTGGCGGTGAGCAATAGCAATATCGCGCTCTAAGGTAGCCTGCATGGAATTGCGGTTGCCAATGCCGGTAAGTGGATCTTTTAAGGCGTTTTGTAATGCTGTGCTGTACAACAGGGCATTACGCAATGGTAATACCAAGCTGGACATAATAGATTCAAGATTGCCTAATTCTAGATCGCTAAAGCGCTGAGCACGAGTAAAGGTCATATCACCTAAAAACTCACTTTGATAATTTAAAGTGTACTGTATGCGATGCTGGCTATGAGCCGCACCTAGCACAACTTCTGCATCATGAGCCGCGTGATTAAAAACCAGGGAATCATAGGCGACCAAACGCTGCGATGTATTAAAAAACATCGTTAAAACAGCACGCAGATCCAATGAGCTTTGTAACTGCATCAGCAATTGCTGACGCACTTCAGCAGCAGATAGAGCGATGAGAGGCTGTGCTGGCACAGTGTCTTTTAAGCGCTGAGCTGTTTTTTTCTCAATATGAATAACGTTCGATATGGGTTGCGTATGCATCATAATGTTTCACCTTAAGCGATCCTGCTTATAGGTAAGCTATTATCATGCCAACTTTTAAATCTCTTTAAAATCAATGGCTTGCATTAAGATCAAGTGATTGCCGTCAAGAAAGATTGCATATGGCCATCACCCTCTATGCAAATGCTTATACAGCTGTGTCGACATTATGACGCCTAACAGACTTTGTGTGTGATGGGGTGGTGCGAGATGGCACGGTGAGTACCGTGCCTTGAGTTGCGCCTGTATTATTGTGCGTTAAACGCCTGACCAGTAACCCCTATGCTATCGGGGCCCATCAGGTAAAGATAAAGCGGCATAATTTCAGCAGGGGTAGGGTTGGTGTCTGGATTTTCACCGGGATAAGCATGTGCGCGCATATCGGTGCGAGTGCCGCCAGGGTTGAGGCTGTTAGCGCGGATGCTAGTGTCGTCCAGTTCATCTGCCATCACCTGCATCAAGCCTTCAGTGGCAAATTTAGATACGGCATAGGCACCCCAGTACGCACGACCTTTACGGCCTACGCTGCTGGACGTAAAGATCACTGAGGCATCCGGTGCTAGACGCAGTAATGGCAGCATCGCGCTATTGAGCATAAACATTGCGTTGACATTAATTTGCATGACTTTGGCAAAGTTATCTCCGGCTAACTGCTCTAGCGGTGTGCGCGGGCCTAAAATCGAGGCGTTATGCAATAAACCATCGAGGTGACCAAACTCAGCCTCCACCATAGCGGCTAACTCGCTGTAAGCTTCAGGGCTGGCTTTCTCAAGATCCAATGGAATCACTACAGGCTCAGCATGACCGGCAGCCAAAATTTCGTCGTACACAGCGTTTAGGTGTTTTTCTGTTTTACCCAGTAATAAGACAGTTGCACCATAAGCAGCATAAGTACGTGCTGCTTGCGCACCAATACCACGGCCGGCGCCGGTGATTAGAATAGTACGGCCTGCAAGCAGTCCTGCAGGCGCAGTGTAATCAAACATAACGTCTCTCTTTAAAGTCAATAAGGTCAGCGCAAAGGCTTAGGTGATGTGACAGGTCAACGCTGCTCTCAACAAAAGCACTGTGCTTCTAGCAGGGGTTTTAATTCGCTGATGCTATCCACGACTGCATCAGCACCCCAGTTTGACGGATTGTCATCTGGCTGGTTATAACCATAGCGCACGGCAACAGTATGCATATTGGCAGCGCGGCCGGCATCAATATCACGCTGATCATCGCCCACATAAATGATTTGGCGCGGATCAAGCTGCAGTTGCTCGCAGGCCAATAGCAACATATCAGGCGCGGGCTTGCTGTGCTCAACATGATCAGGGCACAAGAGTACAGCGCTACGCTGAGTTAAACCTAAAGCGTCCATGATGGGCTGAGCGAAGCGCAGCGGCTTATTGGTTGCGACACCCCAACGGATACCTGCATGTTCTAACTGTTGTAGCAGTTCCAACACGCCTGGAAATGGCTGGGTCCACTTGGCGTGCTGCAGGTCATAGCGCGCGAGAAATTCATCACGTAATGCAAGTAAGGCTGGATCGTCAGGTTGCAAAGCAAAGGCATAAGCCACCATGGCCTGTGCGCCTGCAGAAATATGCTGACGAAATCCTGCTTCATCGGTAAAAGCCGCTAAGCCATGTTCGGCACGCATATCTTGAATAATGGCGTAGAAATCTTTGGCTGTATCCAGCAAGGTGCCATCCATATCAAACAAAACGGCTTGAATACGCATTAGAGGTCCTTAGTCGTGTGCAACATATAATTCACGTCGACATCGGCTTCCAGCTTGTAACGCTTAGTGAGCGGATTGTAGGTTAGACCGATAATATCGTGCACTTTCAGGCCCGCAGCGCGACTCCAAGCACCCAGTTCAGACGGACGAATAAACTTTTTAAAGTCGTGCGTGCCGCGCGGTAGCATACGTAAAATATATTCTGCACCAACGATGGCAAACAAATAGGCTTTAGGATTGCGGTTGATAGTAGAGAAAAATACTTGGCCGCCCGGTTTAACTAGGGCATAGCACGCACGAATAATAGAGGCTGGATCGGGTACGTGCTCCAACATTTCTAAGCAAGTGACCACATCAAATTGGCCAGGCATTTCTTCGGCTAGGGCCTCAGCAGTGACTTGGCGGTAAGTGACTTCTACACCGCTTTCGAGCTGATGCAAGCGTGCCACTGCTAAAGGTGCTTCACCCATATCAATGCCCGTCACTTGCGCGCCACGTTGCGCCATCGCTTCGCTAAGAATGCCGCCGCCACAGCCCACATCCAAGACTTTTTGTCCGGCCAGTGGTGCGCGCTCATTGATCCAATTGACGCGCAGTGGATTGATATCATGCAGCGGTTTAAATTCGCTTTCACGGTCCCACCAGCGGTGAGCTAACGCTTCAAATTTCGCAATTTCAGCATGGTCTACATTGCTCATAACCCAGTCCTATACGATATATGCCGTGATTTAAGTTGCACATAATGCCAGTTTTTCTGAGTCTTTGCCTTAGTGTTCGTCAACGTATATTGCGCGGTGTAAGGTTTTAGCAATCTGCGTTGTTCTTGTGCATTATTTTTTTGCGATTTTATGAGCCCAGTATTGTGCTTGAGTAATAATTTTTTGCTCATCCATACGCACTAACTGACGGTTGTGCAGTAACTGCTTGCCACCGACCCAAACATGTTCAACACAGTTACGCCCAGCCGCGTAAATCAGCTGTGAGACAGGGTCGTAGACGGGCTGCACTGACAGGTCATTAAAATTAAATGCGGTGATGTCCGCGAGTTTGCCCACTTCCAGTGAGCCGGTGTTCTCATCAATGCCCAGTGCGCGAGCACCATTAAGTGTTGCCATGCGTAAAGCCTGATGCGCACTGACAGCGCTTGCCGATTGCGCTACAGCTTTAGCCAACAGGGCTGCGGTACGAGTTTCACCCAGCAGATCAAGGTTATTGTTGCTAGCGGCGCCATCTGTACCAATGGCGACGTTAACGCCCGCATTCCATAAGCGCTCAATGGGACAAAAACCACTGGCCAGTTTGAGATTGGACTCTGGGCAATGAATCACGCTGCTATTGGTTTGTACCAAGAGGGCGATATCCTCATCATTAACTTGCGTCATATGCACCGCTTGAAAGCGCGGGCCAAGTATGCCTAGACGAGCCAATCGCGCCAGCGGACGTTCGCCATACTGATCAATGCTGTTTTGTATTTCCGTGGCAGTTTCGTGCACATGCATTTGCACAGGTGCATCCAACTGCGCGGCGAGCATCACAATATTTTCTATACCGGCATCACTGACGGTATAAGGAGCATGAGGACCAAAGCCAATCGTCAGGCGCGGGTGCTGCTGTAAATCATCAAAGAGTTGCAAGCCTTTGCGCAGGGCTTCAGCGCTATCACGGGCACCGGGTACTGGGAAATCGAGCATCGGCACTGTGATTTGTGCGCGCATTCCGCTGTCATGCACTTGCTGGCAAACAATTTCAGGATAAAAATACATATCAGAAAAACAGGTAATGCCATTTTTGATCTGCTCAGCCAAGGCTAAGTCGGTGCCATTACGAATAAAATCTTCATTAACCCACTGCGCTTCTGCCGGCCAAATATGCTCATTGAGCCAAGTATGCAGTGGTAGATCATCGGCTAAGCCACGAAACAAGCTCATAGCCGCATGCCCGTGGGCATTAATTAAGCCTGGGGTAAGCAAAGTATTGGGCAGTTCACGTACATCAGCACAAGGTATTTTTAACGCTTGCTCACGCGGTGCAATTAGAGCAATACGATCACCGCGAATACCAATAGCGTAGTTTTTCAACACAACACCGGCAGGTTCAACGGGGACCAGCCACTCAGGCAATAACAAACAATCTAACGGCGAATGCAGCATGCGTGGCTTCCTGCTCAATAAAGTTAACGTGGGCTTGTATAGTTTAAAGGTATTGAATGTCGATTGACGCTAGCACCAGCGTATAAGACACAGTGACTGCTGCTTTAGCTTCAGACTCGGTTATAATTAGTTATTTTTCAAGGGCGTATGCTGATGATTCGTGAACAGATGTTGGCGGCTGAGAAAGTCAAAGCCTTAGAGTGGCGTGATAGTGCGCTGTATTTACTTGACCAGCGCCTATTGCCACAACAAGAGCTCTGGCAGCGTTATGATAGTGCGGCCGATGTTGCGCAAGCCATTCGTGAGATGCGCGTGCGTGGTGCGCCAGCGATTGGGATTGCCGCAGCTTTTGCAGTGGTGTTAGCCGCGCAGCAGCATGTAGCTCAGCAGGTGACAGATTTATCTGTTGCTTTAGAGCCGGACTTTAAGCTCTTGGCTGAATCGCGACCCACGGCCGTCAACTTGTTTTGGGCGCTGGAGAAAATGCGCAATTGTTTAGTGTTGGCGGTACAGCATCAGCAGCCCTTGCAATTACTCGAAGCGCAAGCTGTGGCCATCCTTAATGATGACCGTGAAGCCAATCTATATACCGCTGAACTGGGCTTGCAAGTGATTCGCGCTGCCAGCCCCGCACAACAGCATGTGATGACGCACTGCAATACCGGTGCTTTAGCTACAGGTGGCTTTGGTACAGCCTTGGGGGTGATTCGTGCAGCTTACTTAGATGGCTTGGTGAGTTGTGTGCATGTCAATGAAACCCGCCCTTGGTTACAAGGCTCGCGTCTAACGGCTTGGGAGTTAGTGGGTGAGGGAATTCCTAGCCTGTTAAACGTTGACTCCACCGCTGCGCACTTAATGGCGCAAGGTAAAATCACTTGGGTGATTGTCGGGGCTGACCGTA
>CALZAE010000023.1 GCA_945612235.1 uncultured Gammaproteobacteria bacterium
GCGCGAGCGCCTTGGAGTGTCATTGGATATTTAGTCACGCATTAATTCCTGCATGCAAGTCCTGCAAACGACGCACAGTCTTTTCCGGACCGAATTTAAGCGCCTCGCAAACAGCCTGACCACCAGCCAATGTGGTAGTGAAGTAAATTTTGCGTTGCAGAGCGTTTCGACGAATCGAGAATGAGTCAGCAATAGACTGACGACCCTCGGTGGTATTGATAACTAAGGTCACTTCATCATTCTTGATCATATCAACAATGTGCGGACGACCTTCAGTTACTTTATTAACACGGCGCACGGTGATACCGGCAGCCTCAATAATTTTTGCTGTACCTGCAGTGGCTACAACAGAGAAGCCCAGAGCAATTAAGTCGCGCGCTAAGTCAGCGGCAAAGGGTTTATCTTCTTCACGCACACTGATAAAGGCACAACCGCTGGTGGGTAATACTTCACCGGCACCCATTTGCGCTTTGGCAAAGGCTTCAGCAAAGCTGTCGCCAACACCCATCACTTCACCCGTCGACTTCATCTCTGGGCCAAGGATCGTATCAACACCAGGGAATTTAGCAAAGGGGAACACCGCTTCTTTCACACTAAAGAATGGCGGAATGATCTCTTTGGTGAAATTCAGCTCAGTTAAAGTTTTACCCGCCATCACGCGCGCAGCCACTTTAGCCAGTGATTCACCGATGCATTTAGATACAAAAGGCACAGTACGCGAAGCACGTGGATTGACTTCAATCACGTAGATATCTTCACCCTGTACAGCCATTTGCACGTTCATCAAACCTAATACACCCAACTCAAGCGCCATACGGCTCACTTGGTCACGGATCTTGTCTTGGATATGTGCAGGCAGTGAGTAGGGTGGCAATGAGCAAGCTGAGTCACCTGAGTGCACGCCAGCTTGTTCAATGTGCTGCATAATCGCGCCAATCACCACGATCTCGCCATCGCAGACTGCATCAATATCCACTTCAATCGCGCTATTGAGGAAGTGATCCAGCAATACTGGGCTGTCGTTGGACACCTGTACCGCTTCACGCATATAGCGCTTGAGCTCTTCTTCGTCATAGACGATTTCCATGGCACGGCCGCCCAACACATAAGAAGGACGTACCACCAACGGATAACCAATTTCTTTGGAAGCGGCAATCGCTTCTTCTTCACTGCGCGCCGTGGCGTTTTGTGGCTGTAATAAACCTAAGCGCTGCACCATCTGCTGGAAACGCTCACGGTCTTCAGCACGGTCAATGGCGTCTGGGCTGGTACCAATAATAGGTACGCCAGCTTCTTCTAAGGCGCGGCAGATTTTCAATGGTGTTTGACCACCGTACTGCACAATCACCCCGACTGGTTTTTCGACACGGACGATTTCTAGTACGTCTTCTAAGGTCACTGGCTCAAAGTACAAGCGATCAGAGGTGTCGTAGTCAGTCGAGACGGTCTCTGGGTTGCAGTTGACCATAATGGTTTCGTAGCCATCTTCGCGCATTGCTAAAGCAGCATGTACACAGCAATAGTCAAACTCAATACCCTGACCAATACGGTTTGGGCCACCGCCTAAGATCATAATCTTATCGCGGTTACTAGGATTGGCTTCGCATTCCTCTTCATAAGTGGAATACATATAAGCTGTATCAGTAGCAAACTCACCGGCACAGGTATCCACACGCTTGTACACCGGGAAGACATTCAACTGCTGGCGGCGGCTGCGTAAATTCTTTTCAGTCACACCCAGCAAATCAGCCAAACGTGCATCACCAAAGCCTTTACGCTTGAGGCGGAACATTTGTGCTGCATCAATCTCGGCCAAGCCGATGGTTTTCAGGCGCTCAGCTTCATGTACCAAGTCTTCCATCTGCACCAGGAACCAATGATCGATCTTAGTCAGCTCGTAGATCTCATCGCGCGTCATACCAAAACGCATGGCATCAGCTACATACCAAATACGATCAGCACCCGGCACAGTCAATTCACGACGGATAATGCTAGCCGCTTCTGGATGTGTAATATCCACCTTAGAATCTAAACCATTGACACCTACTTCCAGGCCACGCAAAGCTTTCTGCAAGGATTCTTGGAAGGTGCGACCAATGGCCATCACTTCACCGACAGATTTCATCTGCGTGGTTAAGCGCGCATCAGCTTTGGGGAATTTCTCAAAGGTGAAGCGTGGAATCTTAGTCACAACGTAGTCAATGGCCGGCTCGAACGATGCTGGAGTGCGACCGCCAGTGATATCGTTTTTCAGCTCATCCAAGGTGTAACCCACTGCCAATTTGGCGGCGATTTTGGCAATCGGGAAACCTGTGGCTTTAGAAGCCAAAGCAGATGAGCGCGACACCCGCGGGTTCATCTCAATCACCACCATGCGACCATCTTTTGGGTCAATACCAAACTGTACGTTAGAGCCACCGCTCTCTACGCCAATCTCACGCATGACTGCCAAGGAGGCATCGCGCATGATTTGATATTCTTTGTCAGTCAAAGTTTGTGCAGGCGCTACGGTGATGGAGTCACCGGTGTGCACACCCATGGGGTCAAAGTTTTCAATGGAGCAGACAATAATGCAGTTGTCATTTTTGTCGCGCACCACTTCCATCTCGTACTCTTTCCAACCGATCAAAGACTCATCGATCAACAACTCTTTGGTTGGCGATAAATCTAGACCGCGGGTACAGATTTCTTCAAATTCTTCACGGTTGTAGGCAATACCACCGCCGGTACCACCCATGGTGAAGCTTGGGCGAATAATGCAAGGGAAGCCGACTTCGCTTTGTACTTTATAAGCCTCCTCCATGTTGTGGGCGATGCCAGAACGTGGGCAAGCTAAGTTGATTGAGCGCATGGCTTGATCAAAGCGTGAGCGGTCTTCTGCTTTGTCGATGGTGTCAGCATTGGCACCAATCATTTCTACGCCAAACTTCTCTAGAACACCTTCGCGCTCAAGATCCAGTGCGCAGTTCAGTGCAGTCTGGCCACCCATAGTTGGCAGCAGCGCATCTGGACGCTCTTTTTCAATAATTTTAGCAACCGTCTGCCATTTGATCGGCTCAATATAGGTCGCATCGGCCATCGCCGGGTCAGTCATGATGGTAGCGGGATTGGAGTTGACCAAAATGACTCGGTAACCCTCTTCGCGCAACGCCTTACACGCCTGCGCGCCAGAGTAGTCAAATTCACACGCTTGACCAATCACAATAGGGCCGGCGCCGATGATAAGGATGCTTTTAATATCTGTGCGTTTTGGCATGGGATTCTCGTAATATTAGGACAGGGTTGCAGTGGCCAGCTTCACGCCAAAGCCGACGAACATGGCGCCCACTCCACTTAATGCACCGGTGGCCAAGCGTTTACGCTGGCGGAACCATTGGGCTAAGCGGGCGCCGGTAAAAATCAATAGACTCAGATAAATTCCGCTGATGAGCTGCAGAATCAATCCCAGTACTAAAAACGATACACCAGGATGGGCGTAACCTGGGTCGACGAACTGGATAAAAAATGAGACGAAAAACAAAATAGCTTTAGGATTAGAGATACTCAGCAAAAAAGCTTTATGCGTCGGACGTGACGCTGGCTTTTGCTGCTGGATCTCTTCGACCACTTCAGGCGATCGACGCATCGAGCGCGCAGCTGCAATTAGCATATTGATACCCAGCCAGCATAAATACGCTGCACCAAGGTATTTCAAAACTAAAAAAAACATGGGCTCGGTGCGCAACAATGAGGCGATACCAATCGCTGACAAGGTCATCAATACAGTATCACCTAGAAACACACCACCCGCCGCTTTATAACCTGCAGCTATACCACGCTGGGCGGCTGTTGCTAGAACAAACAATGAGTTGGGTCCGGGCAACAGCACAACAAACACTGTACCGAGGATATAAGTCCACAGATCAGTGATTCCCAAGCTTGGTAGCATCGTCAGCAGCCCTTAACCGCGCTGCGCCATTGAGGCCACAAAACGATCAAATAAAGAGCTGACATCATTTGGACCTGGGCTTGCTTCAGGGTGACCCTGGAAGCCAAACGCAGCCTTATCCGTGCGCTCAATACCTTGCAGCGTTTGGTCAAACAATGACACATGCGTGGCCACTAAGTTGGCTGGCAAGCTATCTTTATCTACGGCAAAACCATGGTTCTGACTGGTGATCATCACCTGCTTGGTTTTTAGATCTTGTACTGGGTGATTGGCACCATGGTGGCCGCTGACCATTTTCATGGTACGCGCACCGCAAGCCAAGGCCAGCAACTGATGCCCTAAGCAAATACCAAAGAGCGGGATATCAGTTTGCAAAATCTCTTTAATCGCGGCAATCGCGTAATCGCAAGGCTCTGGATCACCAGGACCATTGGATAAAAACACGCCGTCTGGGCTTAACGCTAAAACTTCGCTGGCCGGTGTACGCGCCGGTACGACTGTTAAGCGGCAACCGCGGGCGACCAACACACTCAGAATATTGCGCTTCACACCATAGTCATACACCACCACGTGATATGGCAGTTGACCGGCTTGAATTTCTGGGTGACTGTCAGTCAGCAACTGCCATGGCGCTTTACGCCACTCGTAGATTTTATCGGTACTCACTTCTTGGGCTAAATCTAAGCCCTGTAAGCCCTTAAACCCTTGTGCTAACTCTAATGCACGCTCTGCAGTAGCATCATCACCGGCTAAGATACAACCGCTTTGCGCGCCTGACTCACGTAAAATACGGGTCAAACGACGGGTATCAATCCCAGCAATAGCGACAACTTTATTCGCCTTTAAGTAATCACCTAAAGGCTGCTTGTCGCGAAAGTTGCTGGACAGCAAGGGTAAATCGCGAATAATCAATCCTGACGCCCAAACTCGATCAGATTCTGCATCTTCAGGCGTGGTGCCGGTATTACCGATATGCGGATAGGTTAAGGCGACCAACTGACGAGCATAGGATGGGTCTGTAAGAATTTCCTGATAGCCGGTCATGGCAGTGTTAAAGACCACCTCACCAACGGTTTGACCGTCAATTCCAATGGCTTCGCCGCGAAAAATGCTGCCGTCAGCAAGGGCGAGTATGGCTGGCTTAGTCAAGAAGACCTCCCGTAATTAAGACTGGTATGCACACATTTTTTTCGCAAAAAAGCGGAATGACGTAAGTTGACATCATTCCGCTTTTTATGAATTCATCTGGGCGCACTTCTAGTGGATACACTAAAAACAGATTGTACTGGTTTTTTTCAAAAACCGGAAGCAAACAAACTGATCAATGTAAGTCTAAAACATCTTGCATGTCATACAGCCCAGCTGATTTACCTTCCAACCACTGCACTGAACGTACTGCACCTTTAGCAAAGGTCATGCGACTGGACGCTTTATGGGTGATTTCCACCCGCTCACCCTCCGCAGCAAACAAGACAGTATGGTCGCCGACTACATCACCAGCACGCACAGTCGCAAAGCCAATCGTCTCGCGCTCACGCGCACCGGTTTGTCCCTCGCGACCATAAACTGCCACTTGAGCTAAATCACGATTTAACGCTGCAGCAACCACTTCACCCATACGCAAGGCCGTACCCGATGGAGCGTCAACCTTGTGGCGGTGGTGCGCTTCAATAATTTCAATATCGGCATCATCACCTAACACACGCGCCGCAGTGTCCAGTAACTTCAAGCACAGGTTAACGCCCACACTGAAGTTAGCAGCAAAGACAATAGCAATCTCTTGACCGGCATCGACCAGCAACTGACGTTCAGCCTCAGAAAAACCTGTGGTACCAATCACCATGGCTTTACCCGCCTGGCGACAGACAGCAAGGTTATCCAGGGTCACCGTCGGATGAGTAAAATCAATCAGTACATCAAAGTCATCCAGCACGCTGGATAAGTCACCGACTAAATTCACTCCAATACGACCCACACCCGCCAACTCACCCACATCAGCACCAATCAGCGTGCTTTCTGGGCGATCAATGGCTGCGGTTAATTGCAAGGCAGGCACCGCGCGCACCGCTTCAATTAATGTTTTACCCATGCGCCCTGCGGCACCTACCACTGCAACTCGTAGCATCGTTATTCTTCCACGCTAGTTAAATGAACCAGAGTACGCTGTATCCGCAGCGCACTCTCACACTATGACGACAGCACTTTTACAAGTCGCCGAAAAAACGCTTTACGCCTTCAAACCAACTGCTTTTCTTCGGCGAGTGTGAATCATCACCTTGCAAGCTGACACGGAACTCTTCCAGCAATTCACGCTGACGCTTATCCAGCTTGACTGGCGTTTCTACCGCGACACGGCACATCAAGTCACCCACACCACCGCCACGCACTGGCGTCACGCCTTTACCGCGCAAACGGAACAGCTTATTGGTTTGTGTACCTTCAGGAATCTTCAGTTTGACACGACCATTGAGGGTCGGCACTTCTAACTCACCGCCTAAGGCTGCATCCGCAAAACTGATCGGCACTTCACAATACAGATCACGGCCATCACGCTGGAAGATTGCATGCGGGCGGACATTGACCACCACATACAAATCACCTGGCGGACCACCTAAGGTACCTGCCTCGCCTTCACCGGTTAAGCGAATACGGTCACCGGTATCCACGCCCGCAGGCACTTTAACCGATAAGGTTTTCTCGTCTTCAACACGGCCCTGACCATGGCAGCTATTGCACGGATCAGTGACCATCTTGCCCGAACCATGGCAACGTGGACAAGTCTGCTGCACAGCAAAGAAACCCTGCTGCATGCGCACCTGACCCATACCGTTACAAGTGGTGCAAGTCACGGGGCTGGTGCCTTTTTTCGCACCAGTACCACTACAAGGCTTACAGTCAACTTGGGTTGGGATGCGAATATTTTCTGTGGTACCACGCACCGCTTCTTCTAAATTAAGCTCCATGGTGTAACGCAAGTCACTACCACGCTGCGGGCCGCCACGACCACCGCCGCCGCCGCCAAAGAAGTCGCTAAACACATCACCGAATACATCGGAGAAGTTACCGCCACCACCAAAACCACCGCCACCCATTTGCGGATCAACGCCAGCATGACCGTGACGATCATAGGCTGCGCGCTTATCTTCATCTGATAAGACTTCGTAGGCTTCATTGGCTTCTTTAAATTTTTCTTCTGCATCTTTGTCATCCGGATTACGGTCCGGGTGAAATTTCATGGCTAGGCGGCGGTAGGCTTTTTTCAACTCTGCAGCCGTTGCGCTACGCTCTGCACCCAGCACTTCATAATAATCGCGCTTTGACATCTGTTTTAACTCCGGATTTGTGACCTGCCAGACACACCAACGCGGGAACGAGTCCCGCGTGGCGAATCATCACTGCATTACTCTAAAGTCATTGCAGGGCTTAGATTAAAAGGATTACTTCTTATCAGTATCCTTAACCTCTTCAAACTCAGCATCAACAACATCATCGTTATTGTCGTCACCGCTTGCATCCGTAGCTTGCTCACCTTGCTGCGCTTGCTCGGCGTACATTTTTTCTGCCAATGGCGCGCTCGCCTCTGACAGTGCAGCAACTTTAGCGTCAATGGCTTCTTTATCATCGCCTTTAACCGCTTCTTCCAACTCAGCTAATGCCGCTTCGATTTTAGCCTTATCTTCGTCAGTCGCTTTATCACCCGCCTCAACAATCATCTTACGGGTTGCGTGTACCAGTTGGTCGCCTTGGTTACGTGCAGTCGCCAGCTCTTCAAACTTACGGTCTTCATCAGCATGCGCTTCAGCGTCACGTACCATTTGCTCAACTTCTTCATCGCTTAAACCGGAGTTGGCTTTAATTACGATGGACTGTTCTTTACCCGTGGCCTTATCTTTAGCTGATACGTTCAAGATACCGTTGGCATCAATATCAAAGGTCACTTCAATTTGTGGCGTGCCACGTGGTGCTGGTGGAATGTCTGACAAGTCAAAACGACCCAGTGATTTGTTCACTGCCGCTTGCTTACGCTCACCCTGCAAAACGTGAATGGTTACTGCGTTTTGGTTGTCGTCTGCGGTTGAGAACACTTGTGATTTCTTGGTCGGAATCGTGGTGTTTTTCTCAATCAGCGCCGTCATAATGCCGCCCATGGTTTCAATACCAAGCGTCAGCGGGCTTACGTCTAACAGCAGAACGTCTTTCACATCACCTGACAATACCGCACCTTGAATCGCTGCACCCATGGCAACAGCTTCATCAGGGTTCACATCTTTACGTGGCTCTTTCTTAAAGAACTCAGTCACAGCTTTCTGCACTAATGGCATACGCGTCTGTCCACCGACCAAGATCACATCATTGATCTCGCTGACATCAAGACCTGCATCCTTCAGTGCCACACGGCATGGCTCAAGGGTACGTGCAACTAAATCACCGACTAGACCTTCAAGCTTTGCACGCGTCACCACCAAGTTCAGGTGCTTAGGACCGCTGGCATCTGCAGTAATATACGGCAGGTTAACGTCCGTTTGCTGCGCTGAAGACAGCTCAATTTTTGCTTTTTCTGCAGCTTCTTTTAAACGCTGCATTGCCAGTGGATCACCTTTGAGATCCATGCCACTGTCTTTCTTAAACTGATCAACCAGATCATTGATCAGCATATTGTCAAAGTCTTCACCACCCAGGAAAGTATCACCGTTGGTCGCTAACACTTCAAACTGGTGCTCGCCATCCACTTCAGCAATCTCAATCACTGAAACGTCAAAGGTACCACCACCTAAGTCATAAACGATAACGGTGTGGTCGCCACTGGCTTTGTCCATACCGTAAGCCAGTGCGGCTGCAGTTGGCTCGTTAATGATGCGTTTAACATCTAGACCGGCAATACGACCCGCATCTTTAGTGGCTTGACGCTGACTGTCGTTAAAGTACGCAGGTACAGTTACAACCGCTTCAGTCACTGGCTCGCCGAGGTAATCTTCGGCGGTCTTTTTCATTTTCTTCAACACTTCCGCAGAGATTTGCGGTGGCGCCATTTTTTCACCCTTCACTTCAACCCAAGCATCACCATTGTCTGCTTTAGCGATTTTGTAAGGGACCATCTGAATATCTTTTTGTACAACTTCTTCGTCAAAACGACGACCGATCAAACGCTTCACTGCATAGAGCGTGTTGTGCGGGTTGGTGACAGCCTGACGCTTAGCTGCTTGACCCACTAGAATTTCACCATCATTGGTGTAAGCAATGATGGAAGGCGTAGTACGACCGCCTTCTGCGTTTTCTAGAATTTTAGCAACACCGTTTTCCATGACTGATACGCATGAGTTGGTGGTACCCAGGTCAATACCGATAATTTTACCCATTTTAAATCTCCTAAATTCTATTTCATTCGCAGCTGATGCCGGACTGAATAACTTATTAATTCACTTGTTTAACTAGATGGGGCCGTTTATGAAAATTTCAAGCCTGCTCATCAATTTTTACCGGTGGTTCACTCGGTGCTTTACTGACAACAACCATAGCTGGGCGCAGTAAACGACCGTTCATGGCATAACCACACTGGAATACTTTCAGCACGCTATTGGGCTCAACATGGATGCTTTCTTCCATAGCCATGGCTTGTTGCTGCTCTGGGTTAAAGGGCTCGCCTTGTGGGTCCAAACGCTCAACCTGAAAACGTTTTAAGGTGTCTAAAAAAAGCTTATTCGTCAGCTCCATACCTTCACGCATCGGACGAATTTTCTCGTCGTGCGGATCCGACACTTCAAGGCCACGCTCTAAGCTGTCAGCCACGGCGAGCAAGTCGGTCGCGAATTTTTCCAAGGCAAACTTATGCGCCTTTTCAATATCTTGCTCAGCACGACGGCGAATGTTTTGCATTTCTGCAGCCGCGCGCAAGGCATTTTCTTGTGCAGTCGCGAGTTGATCTTCTAATTCAGCGATGCGTTGATCTGCTGAGCCTACTTCGGCTTGTTGGTTATCAGCATCTAAGTCAGACGTTTGCTCGTCTAAAGTTTGCTCGTCAGTCATGGCACCCTCCTTAACAAAGTCATACAGGTCATTCACCTGCGTTATGTATGGTTATATGGGGCTGTCGCTGACAACTTCAAGCGTCAACAGACGAATTTATGTGTTTTTTTATCGATTAAATACCTCAACCTGTAAAAACACTCACTTGCAGCACTCTCCGTCGGTCGAATTTATGCGCTTTTAAATAAAAATTACACGCTACCTCTTGAAAACACTGTTTATTTCACTGTATAAATGAACAGCACAACACGGGAGCTGTAGCCATGCTAGTCCATATTTCAGTACAAAATTACGCCATCGTCGACCACCTTGATCTTGAGTTGCACGAAGGCATGAGCGTTATCACTGGTGAAACCGGTGCCGGCAAGTCGATTATGCTCGACGCCTTAAGCCTGACTTTAGGCGCACGTACTGATAGCAGCGTGATTCGCCCCGGTGCTGATAAAGCCGATATTCTCAGCAGCTTTGATATATCGCGCATCCCTGAAGCCCAGCATTGGCTCAAAGAGCGCGATTTAGAAAACGGACCGCACTGCCTGTTACGCCGCGTGATCACCCGCGAAGGTCGTTCACGGGCCTATATCAACGGCACACCCTGCCCCCTAGCTGACTTAAAAGCCGTAGGCGAACTGCTGATTGATATTCACAGCCAACATGAACATCAGTCTCTCTTAAAAACCGATACTCATCGCCGTTTACTCGACGAGTTTGCCGGTGCTACCGAGCATTCACGCGGCATACAAAGTATCGCTCAGCGCTGGCGTAACACGCAGCAGCAATTGGCTCAACTTAAGGCCAATGAAGAAGAACAGCGCGCACGTCGCCAACTGCTGACCTATCAACTCGAAGAGCTGGATATTTTAGCGGTGCAGCCCGATGAAGTAGAACAGTTGGAGCAAGAACATAAAAGCTTAAGCAACTCCGAAAGCCTATTGGAAAATTGCCGACAAATTATTGATACCTGCAGCGACAATGACAGCAGCAATGTCTTAAGCATTATTGGCTCATTACTACAACGGGCTAACGCTATCACTGCAGCGCCACAGGCCTTTGTGCAAGCGACAGAATTATTGGCCAGCGCGCATATTCAAATGGAAGAAGCGGTCAGCGAGTTTAATAATTTTGTCGATAATTTTGATGCCGACCCACAACGCCAACAGTGGATCGAAGAGCGCCTCGACAGTATTTACACCTTAGCGCGCAAGCATCGCGTGATACCTGAGCAGTTGCATGCGCTGCAAGCACAACTGCAAGGTGAACTCGAATCACTGGACGCCGATGACGCAAGCCTTGAACACTTGCAACAAGCAGCCGCCCTATTGGTGACTGAGTTCAATCAAAAAGCTCAAGCGTTGAGCAAGCTACGCCACAAAGCTGCGAAAAAACTCGCCAGCGCAGTGATGCAACAACTGCACATGTTAGGTATGCCTGATGGTGAGTTTAGTGTGGTACTACAGCCTAACGAATCCGCGACACCCACAGCTTACGGCTTGGAGAATATTGAGTTTTTAGTCAGTGCTAACCCAGGCCAGCCCTTACGCGCGTTAGCAAAAGTCGCATCCGGTGGTGAGTTGTCACGGATCAGCTTGGCTATTCAAGTGATTACCGCACAAACCTCACGCGTCCCAACTTTAGTATTTGACGAAGTGGATGTAGGTATTGGTGGGCCGACCGCTGAGATTGTCGGGCAACTGTTGCGTCAGCTGGGTGAAAATGGCCAAGTGCTAACCGTGACGCACTTACCGCAAGTCGCAGCCCAAGGCCATCAACACCTCTATGTGCATAAAGAGCGCAAACAAAAATCCACCCACACGGCTGTTAAAGTGCTCAGCCACGAACAACGTGTAGAAGAAGTTGCCCGCATGTTGGGCGGTATCGACCTTACCGAAGAGTCACTGCTACATGCGCGTAAAATTCTAGCTGATGCGCAACTGCTACCTATCGCACAGCGCGCTTAACTGAGCCTCGCACGCTATACAGACAGCCTGCTACTTAGCAGGCTTCTTTATTAAAGAGATATCAGGTTGCTGCCAGTCACCGGAAATATGATAAGTGACACTGGCAAAACGCGATAAACGATCACCTATTAATCGATCCACTAAAAACAGCGCGCCACCCACCGCAGGAGCACCAATCGCAATGGCCGCCAAGGGTAAGTTATTGGTTAAGGGTAAAGTGACTAATAGCTTAGCCTGAACTTGATCGCTGACCAGATTCAACTGCCCATCGAGTTCAAAGTTACTTGAGGGACCCTGCAAGTACAGCGGGGTTTGTGTGCGATACACGCCCTTGCTCACCTGCAACTGCCCCTTGATGCGATCGTAAGCTAAGCCTTTACCAATCAAGTCAGAAAAATCTAAGCGTAACCGCCGACCAATCGAATCAAAATTGAATAAACCAAACACCCGCAAGGCTTGCGCGCTGCCATCCACGCTGGACATCTGCCCGTTGCGAAACTGCACCTGAGCATCACCATCGAGTATTTCTAAAGCAAAGGCTGCCGGTGAACCTGTCCAGCGTAATTGGGTATCAACACGAAAGTTATCACTGCTAATGCTCGGGGCAAAATCCCACGCTTTGAGCACATCAGCTATATTGTCACCGCTAAGGCGACCTTGATACCAACTGCTGACTTGGCCCTTTTCGCGCTGCCAACCTAACTGCCCATCCACATGCAAACCTTTAAGTGACAGGTTTAACTGATCAAATAGCACACCATTGGCTTGCGGGCGTGTCTGTAAAGCAAAGGCACCTAAATGGGTTTCGCCCATCGATAGCGCATCGATTTTAATATTCAGTGCTGGGATAGTACGCATATCAAAATCCGCCAATGCATCTTGCTGCGCTGGTGATTTTTTTTCAGCCGCGGGTAGGCGCAGGTGCTTTAAATAGACTTGCAAGGGCTGCTGACCACCGGGATCAACAATCTGGCCCTGCACTTGTGTGCTCTCAAGGCCTAGTTGCCAGCCCGATTGTTGCGGGCGGTAATCTATTTTTAAGTTATTGGCCGTCAGACCAAAACCTTGCACGCGCCGCAGATCCAACTTGGCACTGCGTAAAAACTGCATGCCTTCTGTTTGCGGCACGCTGTAGCGCTGCAGCACAGCTTGCCAGCGCTCAAGATCAAAGCTATTTAAGCGACCGGTAACGCGCAGCCCTGCTTGGGTCGGCAAGCGCGCTAAACCACCACCCAAGCGCAACTGCGCACGGCCCGCCAATATATTATCGGCTGCAGCCGCTAAACTCAGGCTGGCCTGATCAGCATAATCCAGCCAATAACGGCGCTCTTGCCCAGCCAAGGTCATACGCCAATCGGCATAACTTTCTTGGCTGGCAGTTTTACCAAAGGGCGCAGGCAGATCAATAGCTACACCCAGCAAACTGGAGTCAATGCGTAACTGACTGTCAGCGCCTTCTAACAACACTCGCAAACGGTATGGCAAAGTACCAGTCACTGGCAGTGGCTCACTGATCTGCGCCCAAGTGGTGAGTTGCTCTAACGGCATTAAGCCGCGCACATCAATATGCGTACTTAATTCACCGGCGCGGCCTTGGGCACTGATCTCACCGGCAAACGCTTGGCCTAAGAATTGGCCCGTCACTTTTTTCGCGCTCAAGCCACGCTGACTGTCAAACACAAAAGCTCCAGTCAACTTATACAAATGCAGGTTAATATCTGGCATTTCCAGCTCAACACCCTGCGCATTTAAGTCCACCTTAACCTGCACCGGCTGCCGCGCCGCTAAAGGCACCTGCAGATTTAACACCGCAGGCAAGCTGCCCTTACCGCGCCATTTAGCAAACTCAAGTGTTTCCAGAGCTAAGGGCGTTTTTTGTAAAAAATAGAGGCCGTCGTCCATACTACTCTGCAACTCTGCCTGCAATTCTAATACCGGTATGGCTCCAGGCGCACCATGCATGATTTCAGCATAAGCACTGCTGATAGGTGAGTTAAGAATTTTGCCTTGTGCAACGCTGATACGTACACCGCTGTCTTCAATCATCACTTCAGCAGTCGCTTCAGTTAAAGCCGGCCAGCCGGGCTGATACTCAAGCTGGGCATCCTGCACCGCAAAATACAGACTCAACGAGCGCGACTCTGGCGGTGTGCCTTTGTTTAGCGAACCCTGATACTGAAAATAACCCTGCTCAATTTGCCCAGCCTGAATCGCAGTATTGAGCCAATGTGCTAAATCTTTACCAAAATCAGGCACCAAAGTGGGTAAGTACTTACCCGTAAAACTCGCATCACCATCACGTAAACCGACGCGCAGATCCATATAATCTTCTTCGGCCGGATCACTGAATAAGCGTATTAAAAAGTCACCGGCAATATCACCCTCTTCACCTTTGACCTTAAGGTAGGGGCTTTTTAGGGTAAAACCCAGATCATCAAACTCCCAGAGTAATTGCGCATGGGCACGCTCATACAGCCACGGCTTGGCAAATAAGTTAGCCAAATGCAGGCTAAAACCGCTATCAGTGGCTAAGCGCAGCTCACCTTGCAACAGATCACCGCTAATCAGCCCATTAATACCGCTGGAGGCAGGCACATCATGCCAAGCAGAAAACTCTATATTCTCCACATTACTGACAAATTCTAGCCGCTCAGCCAGCGCTGCATCAGGCCGCCATTGCAGCTGTAAATTCTGCAACGCACCGCGCGGCTGCATACTGTGCAGCACATCCGCCGCGACGGCAGGCAACTGCACCACACGCTCAAGCACATAATGCAGATCGGCAAGTTCAAGGCGCTCTAGGGCCAATCGCCATTGCGCTGTATCTGCGTTTTCATAACTGGCCAGCACAGATAGATCACGCGCAGGTAATTCATCTATCTGTACCAGCAAACGCTCAAACCAAGCGCGCTGTACGCCAGCACTGCGCTGATACCAAGCTAAGCCGTCATGACTTTGGATTTGTAATGGCTCAGCATCGGCTTGCTGGCCGTGCAACTCGAGGGTATTAAGACGTAATGCGGCGCTATTGACTTGCCCTTGCGCTGCTTGCAGCCACAACTCTGCGCCAGCTTTAACTGTGGTCAGCTGCCAGTTCTGTAAATATTGTTGTGGCAACCATTGCGCGAGATTGCTGCTGGGGGTTTTTAAGTAGAGTGTTACCGCACTTTTGCGCCAATCACCGGCAAGCAACTGCCCTTGTGCGCTGAGTTCAAGCTTTTCACCATCAGGCAGCACGGCGCTGAGATCAAAACGACGCAGCGCACCGGATTGGCGCAAAGTAAAACCGGCATAGGTCAAGACCAAAGGCTCACGCTCAGCCGCCTGCACTAAAATCCGGCTATCTAACACACTCAGTCGCCCTACATGCTGCAGCTTAGCCAAGAAATCATTCAAATGAAAAGCAGCCTGCTCAGTGTCTTGCAGTAGCAAACCTTGCAAAGCCCAATGGCCCTGTTGATCTTCCAACACCTGCAGTTGCAAGCCAGTCAGGGTCACCGCACGCAAACGCAACTCGCCAGCCAAGACACTGGCAAGGATATCGGGCTGAATATGTAGAGACTCAACCTGCAGCGCCGCCTCACCTTCGCCGAGCGTGACATAGCGCGCAGTCAATAGCGGCGAAAAACCACTCCAGCCGCCTTCAAGTTGTTCAATTTGTAAGTTTTGCTGCAGGCTCTGCTGCAGTTGCTCTTCGATTTCGCTGCGGTATTCAGCCACTAAAGGCATGAACTGTCGACCAAGGCTGACATACAATGCTGCCAACATCAGCACTCCTGCTAACAACCACAAGCTGGCACGTAGCAGGCGCGAAAGCATCGGCAAGAGCGCACTCATCTCAGCGCCTAAATCACAATTGCATCAGAGCAAGACAACATCGTACTGCTCCTGTGAGTACATGCTTTCCACCTGAAAGCGGATCGGATGACCAATAAAGGATTCTAAGTCCGCAACATTGCCCGACTCTTCATCGAGCAAACGATCAACTACGCTCTGGCTGGCCAACACCATATAACCATCGGCTTGAAAGGCACGAGCTTCGCGAATAATCTCCCGAAAAATCTCATAACAAATCGTTTCTGCAGTGCGCACTTGCCCACGCCCCTGACAGGTTGAGCAAGGCTCACACAACACTTGGGTCAAACTTTCCCGCGTGCGCTTGCGGGTCATTTGCACCAAGCCTAATTCAGTAATACCAATAATATTAGTCTTGGCATAATCACGCTCTAATTGACGCTCCAGGGTGCGCAGCACTTGGCGACGGTGTTCTTCGTCTTCCATATCAATAAAGTCGATAATGATAATGCCACCCACATTGCGCAAGCGCAGTTGGCGAGCAATGGTCAAAGCCGCTTCAAGATTGGTTTTAAATACGGTTTCTTCCAGATTGCGATGCCCGACAAAGGCGCCGGTATTCACATCAATAGTGGTCATGGCCTCAGTTGGATCAATCACCAAGTGCCCGCCCGACTTTAATGGCACTTTGCGCTCTAAAGCTTTTTGAATCTCATCTTCAATACCATACAGGTCAAACAGCGGACGCTCACCGGGGTAATGCTCAATGCGATCAGCAATTTCCGGCATCAACTCGGCCACAAACTGCTGTGCTTTAACTAAAGTTTCACGCGAATCAATGCGCACTTTTTCAGTGTGCTCGGCGGCTAAATCACGCAAAGTGCGTAGCGGTAAAGACAACTCTTCATAAATCATTGTCGGAGCACCACAGACTTTCATCTGCTCACGCACTTGCTCCCACAAACGGTGCAAGTAACGAATATCCACCATAATAGCTTCACGCGCAGCGCCTTCGGTGGCCGTGCGAATAATAAACCCGCCTTTATCCTGCAAACCTTCACTAGCTAAGCACTCGCTCACCGCTTGCTTTAAACGCTCACGCTCAGCCTCGCCTTCAATTTTAAGTGAGACACCAATATGGCTGCTGCTGGGCATATACACCAGATAGCGCGAGGGAATGGATAAATTGGTGGTCAGGCGTGCGCCTTTACTGCCAATCGGATCTTTAGTCACCTGCACCACTAGCGCTTGGCCTTCATGCACTAAACCGCTGATACCTTCGCCAGTGACACCTTCACGACCAGTGATATCCGCTGCATGGATAAAGGCCGCACGTGACAAACCTATATCAACAAAAGCCGCCTGCATGCCCGGCAACACACGGACAATTTTACCTTTATAGATGTTACCGACAATACCACGACGCTGAGTGCGCTCAACATGCACTTCTTGCAAGACACCATTTTCGACCACCGCAACACGCGATTCCATTGGCGTTATATTTATTAAAATTTCTTCACTCATGATGCTCTCAGCCTAAAGCGTGGATGTGCACGAACCTATAACACAGAGCAACAAGGCACAGGTTGTGCAAAACACCCAGCGCCTTGGATAACAATTCACGCACGACAATGCTCAAGATACATCGTTACGCCTCATACCGCTAACTGCGCTGCCCATCCAGCTAAAGCCCATGCCAGAGCCTCTGCGGCACATCTTAGCGAAGACTGCGCAAACGCCCCACATTACTAAATAGCAAAAACAGCCATGGCCAGAGCAAACAACTGACCAACACCGGTAGTGCGTAATAACTTAACTCAGGACGCATCCCTGATAGGGTACTTAACCACAGCAAAACCAACTGCGCGAGACCATAAATAATCAATAAAGCGCAAGATTGCTGCCACAAAGGAAAGAGTTTCAGGCGTTGCTGCAAGGTTAAGATCAGAAACACCACCAACATCAAAGACAACGCATGCTGGCCAAATAAACTACCGTATAAAATATCCTGCGCGATACCCAAACTCCAAGCGGTTAACAATCCCACCTGATGCGGGTAATTCATCGCCCAAAAGGTTAACACCAGTGCCAGCCACAGTGGCCGACTCATTTCCAGGTGTTCTGGCATGGGCGCTACCGACAGCAATAAAGCAATAATCAATGTCAGCCACATCAGCAGCATAGCCTTACCCGGTGATGTACTCATTTACTCGGCCTCCGCTGCGGTTCTCTCAGTCGCCTTAAGCAGTTGCTTGGCATCTTCTAAGGCATTTTCCACTTCAGCATCTAACGCCTGCGTCGAACCTTTACCATCGCTGAACACCAATAATAAATATCGACTGCGGTTTAAGTTCGCCGCAGGCAAGGCTTTAATGCGCGTAAAAGGCTGTCCGGTATTGCGCTGCACTTCAGCCACCACCGCGACAGGGTAGCCCACAGGAAAGCGCTGCCCCATCCCTGAAGTGACTAATAAATCACCCTCACGGATATCGGCAGTATCAGTCACATAACGCAACTCAATAGATTCAAGATCACCGACACCACTGGCAATCGCACGCAAACCATTGCGGTTCACTTGCACAGGAATACTGTGGTTACCATCGGTAATTAACAACACCCGCGAAGTGTAAGGCATCACCTCAATCACTTGCCCCATCACACCACGAGCATCCAGCACCGGTTGTCCCAAAGTCACACCATTGCTGCTACCACGGTTAATTAATACGCGATGGGTATGCGGGTTGGGGTCGACGCCAATCAACTCCGCGACCAAAACACGGTCATCGACGAGCGCAGAAGAATTAAGTAACTCACGCAAACGTACGTTTTGCTCAGTCAGCGTGGCCAGCTTTTGTAAGCGGCGCTGCATCAGTAGCGTTTCAGCGCGCAATTGTTCGTTTTCAGCTAGCAGATCGGTACGACTGCTAAACAACTGCATGGTATCGGACCACAGACGCACCGGCATATCACCCATCCAATACAGTGGCGTCAGCACCATACCTAAACTGCTGCGCACCGGTTTGAGCACCTCAAGGCGCGCATCCACAAACATTAAGGCAACAGACAGACAAGTCAGAATTAGAAAACGGGTACTTAATACAGTACTTTTGGCAAATAACGGCTTAATGATGCATCCTCGGCGGCTTAACTGCGCAATAGTATAAAGCTATCCGCAGTTAAGTTGAACGATAAGCACAGGGTGAGTAACGCTCAAATGAGAGTATTGTGCTTAGTCAGCTGACAATAGATCCATCGAGTTGCTGTCCATCATTTCTAACGCACGTCCACCGCCTAACGCGACACAGTTTTTTGGATTTTCTGCAACAATAACCGGCAAACCTGTTTCTTGCGCTAGCAGCTTGTCCATATCACGCAGTAACGCACCGCCACCGGTCAAAACCAAACCACGCTCGGCGATATCAGCAGCCAACTCAGGTGGTGATTGCTCCAGTGCGCTCTTAACGGCCTGGACAATCGCCGCCAAAGATTCTTGCAGTGCTTCCAACACTTCATTGGAGTTAAGAGTAAAGCTGCGTGGAATACCTTCAGCCAAGTTGCGTCCGCGCACATCAAACTCAAGCAACTCGCCACCAGGGAAGGCAGCACCAATTTCTTGTTTAATACGCTCCGCCGTCGACTCACCAATCAGGCTGCCGTAGTTGCGACGCACATAGCTGATAATGGCTTCATCAAAACGATCACCACCGACACGCACCGATTCTGCGTAGACCACACCGTTTAATGAGATCAGGGCAATTTCAGTGGTACCGCCACCGATATCCACCACCATTGAACCGCGCGCTTCATCGACTGGCAAACCTGCACCAATCGCCGCAGCCATCGGCTCTTCAATCAAAAACACTTCACGTGCGCCAGCACCTAAAGCAGATTCGCGAATGGCGCGACGCTCAACCTGCGTCGATTTGCATGGCACACAAATCAACACACGTGGGCTGGGCTGTAAAAAGCTGTTTTCGTGTACTTTATTAATGAAGTACTGCAGCATTTTTTCACACACACTAAAATCGGCAATCACCCCGTCTTTCATCGGGCGAATGGCACAAATATTACCCGGGGTCCGACCTAGCATACGCTTGGCATCGGTACCGACAGCAACCACACTCTTTTGGTTGCCGCGCGTACGGATCGCGACGACAGATGGCTCGTCTAAGACAATACCGCGATCACGTACATAAATAAGGGTGTTGGCAGTTCCTAAATCGATGGATAAATCACTGGAAAACATGCCGCGTAATTTCTTAAACATGGGATGAATAACCCTAGGCAACGCGCAATGGAAACGCTAATTAAAAAATAATAGGAAACTCTAACAATCATCGTCCTTTTGAGCAAGGTACGCACTGTGATAGATTAACACTTTATTGGCATCTATATGATCGATCTGGCTGTATAGATACGGCAATCAGCAGATTGTTCCCTGCTGACTGCTTAAAATAGTCGTCTCACATTTTTTACCTAGGAGATCGTCACATGGCAATTGAACGCTGCGACGTGGAAAAACTAGCACACTTGGCCCGCCTCGGGCTGGATGATGCGCAAATAGACAGCAGCACCACCTCTTTAAATGCCGTCCTCGACATGATCAATGCCATGCAAGCGGTCGACACCGACAATATCACTCCTTTGGCCAATCCTTTGGAGATCAGTCAACGCTTACGCGCTGACACCGTTACCGAAAGCAATCACCGTGATGACTACCAAGCCCTCGCGCCAGCTGTAGAAAACGGCTTATACCTGGTACCTAAAGTCATCGATTAAGGACGTATTTGTCATGCATCAACTTACCTTAGCCAACATTTCCAAAGCGCTGGCTGACAAGCAGTTTTCTGCTCGCGAGCTGACCAGTCATTTATTGACGCGCATTGAGCAACTTGATCCGCAGCTCAACAGTTTTATTACTGTGAGCACAGAGCAGGCTCTACAACAAGCTGACGCCGCCGATACTGCGCGCAGCCAAGGTCAGACTGGGCCGTTGCTCGGCGTGCCGTTAGCGCATAAAGATTTATTTTGCACCCAAGGCATACGCACCAGTTGCGCCTCAAAAACCTTGGATAACTTTATCGCTCCATACAACGCCAATGTGGTTGAAAAGCTCAATCACGCTGGTGTGGTGAGCCTTGGCAAACTGAATATGGACGAGTTTGCGATGGGTTCATCGGGCGAAACCAGCTTTTATGGCGCCAGCAAAAACCCTTGGGACACCTCACGTGTGCCGGGCGGCTCATCCAGTGGCAGTGCTGTGGCGGTAGCCGCACGCTTAGTGCCAGCCGCCACAGGTAGCGACAGCGGAGGCTCGATTCGTCAGCCAGCAGCTTTTACCGGCCTCACCGGCATTAAGCCGACCTACGGACGTATTTCACGCTGGGGTATGACCGCTTACGCATCAAGTTTTGATCAGGCGGGTTTTTTAGCCCACAACGCTGAAGATTGCGCCATATTATTGCAAGCCACTGCCGGCTTTGATGAGCGCGATTCCACCAGTGCCCAACAACCTGTAGATGATTACGCAGCCGCATTAACTCAGCCACTGCAAGGCTTACGCATTGGCTTGCCCAAAGAGTACTTTTGCAGCAGCCTCGATGCGCGCATTGGCGATGTGGTCAACACGGCCATTGAGCAACTCAAGCAACTGGGCGCAACCTTTGTTGATATCAGCCTGCCAACCTTGCCGCACGCAGTCGCTGCTTACTATGTGATTGCCTCAGCCGAAGCCTCCACCAACTTGGCACGCTTTGATGGTGTGCGCTTTGGTCACCGCTGCGCAGATCCAAAAGACTTAGAAGATTTATATGTGCGCTCACGCGACGAAGCTTTTGGTGCAGAAGTGAAGCGCCGCATTATGATGGGTACTTACGCCCTCTCCACCGGCTACTACGATGCTTACTATTTAAAAGCGCAAAAGATTCGTCGTTTAATTAAAAATGACTTTGTCAGCGCCTTTAAAGATGTCGATCTGATTCTGGGCCCGACTACGCCCAACTTACCTTGGCAGTTAGGCGCTAAGACCAATGACCCCGTAGCGGCGTACTTGGAAGATATCTATACCGTACCCGCTAACTTGGCAGGCATCCCAGGTCTATCCATGCCCGCTGGTATGATTGATGGTTTACCGGTCGGCGTACAATTGCAAGCTCCGTACTTCCAAGAAGCACGCATGCTGCAAGTGGCACACCAATTTCAACAACACACTGCTTGGCACACTAACGCGCCAGCCGGATTCTGAGGACGACTCACATGCAATGGGAAACCGTGATCGGGCTGGAAATCCACGCACAGCTCGCAACTAACACTAAAATATTCTCCGGCAGCTCCACTACTTTTGGTGCAGAGCCCAACACCCAGGCCAGTTTAATTGATCTGGCGATGCCGGGCACTTTACCCGTACTGAACCAAGAGGCCGTACGCATGGCCTGCATGTTTGGTTTAGCGGTGGATGCGCATATCGCTGAATACAACGTCTTTGACCGTAAAAACTACTTCTATCCTGACTTGCCTAAAGGCTATCAGACCAGCCAGATGGACCACCCCATCGTCGGCTTGGGCCACATGGATATTGCACTGGAAGACGGTAGCATTAAGCGCGTTGGCATTACCCGTGCACACCTTGAAGAAGACGCCGGCAAAAGCTTGCACGAAGACTTCAGTGGCATGACCGGTATTGACCTTAACCGTGCCGGCACACCGCTGCTGGAAATCGTCTCTGAACCCGAACTGAGCAACGCCAAAGAAGCCGTGGCCTACGCCAAAGCCATTCACACTTTGGTGCGTTACTTAAATATCTGTGACGGCAATATGGCTGAAGGCTCATTCCGTTGCGACTGTAACGTCTCGGTACGCCCTAAAGGTCAAACCAAGCTGGGTACGCGTACAGAAATCAAAAACGTCAACTCGTTTCGCTTTATTGAGCGCGCCATCAACCATGAAATTCAGCGTCAAATTGAATTGATTGAAGACGGCGGCGCAGTTGTGCAAGAAACCCGCTTGTACGACCCCAATAAAGATGAAACCCGCTCCATGCGCAGTAAAGAAGAAGCCAACGACTACCGTTACTTCCCTTGCCCTGACTTATTGCCGGTGCACATCCCGCGCGAAACCTTGGATGATTTACGCTCTAAGCTGCCTGAACTGCCCACACAAAAACGTGAGCGCTTTGAGTCGGCCTTTGGCCTCTCAACTTACGATGCCAGCGTGCTGTGCGCCAGCCGTGAACTGGCCAACTACTTTGAAGTGGTGGAGAAGACCTGTCAGGACGCTAAGTTGGCAACCAACTGGGTGATGGGCGAACTGTCCAGCTTACTCAACAAGGAAAACCTAGACATCACTGAGTCTCCAGTGAGCGCTGAACAGCTTGGCGGCATGCTGCTGCGCATCAAAGACAACACCATTTCTGGCAAAATCGCCAAGATGGTCTTTGAAGCGATGGCGGCTGGTGAAGGCGATGCGGATACTGTGATTGAACAACGCGGCCTCAAGCAGGTCACAGACAGCGGCGCGATTGAAGCGATGCTCGATGAAGTCTTAGCCGCTAACGCTGAGCAAGTTGAACAGTACCGCGCCAGCGATGAAAACAAGCGTGGCAAAATGTTTGGCTTCTTCGTTGGGCAAGCGATGCGCGCTTCAAAAGGCAAAGCCAACCCGCAACAAGTCAACGAGTTACTCAAGCAAAAACTTGATCAGTAACCCGTGACTGCACTGCAGCTGGCATAACAACCAGCTGCATTTTGCACCCACTGCACACTGTCCAAGGACCTGCTGTATGCGAATCTACGCCCTTTTTGCGGTGCTACTTTTATTAAGCGCCTGCTCCTCACAACCTAGCAGCTCTGTTGCACCCAACACCACCAGCGGCCAAGCCTCTTGGTATGGCGCCAAACATCATGGTAAAAAAACTGCCAGCGGCGAGCGCTTTAATCAACACGCCCTGACTGCTGCACACCGCACTTTAGCCTTTGGCACACGAGTCAAAGTCACCAACATTCGTAATAACAAAAGCGTCACCGTGCGCGTGAATGATCGCGGCCCCTATAGCAAAGGGCGCATTATTGATTTATCCCGTGCTGCCGCCAATAAAATCGACATGCTCAATAGCGGTGTAGCGCCAGTTCGCCTGCAAGTATTACGCTAGTAATGCGCACCAATTATTTGTATGAAAATCCATTACCCCTGCAACACAACCTGCTAATCTAGCACCTATTACCCTATCTCAAGAGTTCGAACTACCGCATGTCTATTCTTACCTTTGCCTACCTGATCGGCGGCTTTATTTTACTGGTACTCGGCGCTGAAGTTTTAGTGCGTGGTGCCGCGCGCCTAGCAGCCCGTTTTGGTATTTCACCGTTAATTATCGGTTTAACTGTGGTGGCCTTTGGCACCAGCGCACCGGAGATGGCGGTCAGCACCCAGTCAGCTTTTATGGGCCAAGGCGATATTGCCATTGGTAACGTGATTGGCAGCAATATTTTTAACGTCTTAGTGGTGCTGGGTTTATCTGCGCTGATTATTCCACTGGTTGTCTCTCGGCAACTGGTGCGTTTTGATGTGCCGATTATGATTGCTGCGGGCTTTCTTGCCTGGTTCTTAGCGCTGGATGGCAGCTACAGCCGCATCGATGGCTTGATCTTATTTTCCTGCATTGTGGTCTATACCGGCTATTTAATTATCAGTAGCCTCAAAGCCTTTAAGGCCGGTAAAACCTTAGCGAGTGACGACGAATACACCACAGATATTAACCCGCACCGTTTTGCCTCGTTGATTAATACAGCTTATCTAGTCATAGGCCTAATCTTATTAGTCACTGGCTCCAACCTACTGGTCACGGGCGCTGTCAGCTTGGCGCAAGCTCTGGGCTTATCCGAACTGGTGATTGGTCTGACGATTATTGCGATAGGTACATCACTGCCTGAATTGGCCACTTCTTTAATTGCTGCGTGGAAAGGTGAGCGTGATATTGCCGTGGGTAATATTGTCGGCAGCAACTTATTTAACTTGCTCGCGGTACTGGGGTTAGCTGGTTTAGCCTCACCAGAAAATATTGCGGTAGCACGCAGCGCAATTGAATTTGATTTTCCAGTGATGATGGCAGTGATGGTGGCTTGTCTGCCGGTATTCTTTGCTGGTTATAGTATTAACCGCTGGGAAGGCGCGCTGTTTTTAGGCTATTACGTGGCTTATACCGCTTATTTGATTATGCAAAGCAATGGCGAGCCTTTTGCTAACACCTTTGCCGATGCCATGTTCGGCTATGTGGTACCGTTAACGGCAATTACCCTATTTGTGATTGCCGCGCGCGCATGGCGTATTCAGCGTGGTTTATCTGTTGATCATTAATTGCACGGCAAGTCGATGATTCGACACAGCCGGCACAGCGCTTTAAAACAATGAGAGCTTTATGGCCAAACGTATACTCAACCGCCGCCAAGGCTGGCGTATTAACAAGATTCAAGATGAACGTCTTGCTCGCGCGGCAAAGCGCGAGGAACGCACCTTAGAAGAACTCGACGGCGGCGATCTCGGTGCCGAACAGCACGGTTTAGTGATTGCTCACTTTGGTGTTCAAGTCGAAGTGGAAACAGAAGATCCCGAGTTCGCAGGACAAACCTATCGCTGCTACCTACGCGCCAACTTACCAGCGCTGGTCACCGGTGACCGCGTAGTATGGCGTCCCGGCAATCAAGGCTTAGGGGTGATTGTTGCGCAATTGCCACGCCACAGTGAATTACGTCGCCCAGACTCTCGCGGCACGCTTAAACCCGTAGCCGCCAACGTTGATTTAATTGTCATTGTCTTTGCACCCCTGCCTGAGCCACATGCCAACCTCATTGACCGCTATATTATTGCTGCCGAACACGCCGGTATTAAGCCGCTGCTGCTGCTCAACAAGTCTGATTTACTTGATGCCAGCGGCGAGTCACGGGTGCACAGTTTACTCAACACCTACCATACTCTGGGTTACCCCTTGCTCGAGGTGTCAGCCTATTCAGGTGACGGCTTAGAGAAACTGCAAGCACAACTGAATGATCAAGTCAGCGTATTTGTGGGGCAATCTGGTGTGGGTAAATCATCGCTGGTAAACCGCTTGCTCCCCAATACTGATACTCGCGTTGGAGCCTTATCAGAATTGACCGGTAAGGGTACGCACACCACTACGACCGCACGCTTATTTCACTTCCCTGCAGGTGGCGATCTGATTGACTCACCGGGTATTCGTGAATTTGGTTTAGGTCACGTCAGCGTGGCGGATGTCGAGGCGGGCTTTATTGAGTTCCAAGAGCATTTGGGCCATTGTCGTTTTCGCAACTGCAGCCATGAACACGAACCCGGCTGTGCTTTATTAGCTGCGGTGGCTGATGGACATATCAACCCGCAGCGACTCGCCAGCTTCAAACATATTATTAGCGGTATCAGTACTGAACAGTACTAAATCCATACGGCCCTGAGCACCCAGTGTTCAGGGCCGTTAGCCACTAGTTTTTCACATCATTAAACTGCAAGACACCCGGCTCAAACACATTGATACTCTCGCGCAAAGGCTTACCTGTTGGCGCAATACTCGCATCGCCGGCCTCAGTGTCTGTAGATTCAACCTCAGCGTCTGGCTCACCTTCAATGGCTTGCTGCGCACGCTTGGTCAAGACCAAAATATCAATGCGACGATTACTCGGGCTATAAGGATCCGCGCGATCAAATAGCGCTGCTGAAGCGTAGCCGGCCACGCGTGCGACTTTATCATCGTTTAAACCACCAGCATGCAAAGCACGGCGTGCCGCATTGGCGCGATTGACCGACAACTCCCAGTTGCCAAAGCCTGAGTTACTCGCAAAGGGCTTAGCATCAGTATGCCCACCAACACTGATTTTATTCGGCACCGAGCGCATGGTGTCAGCCATGATATAAAGAATATCTTCAAAATAAGGCTGCAGGCGGGCGCTACCTAAATCAAACATCGGTCGGTTGGCCGCATCCACAATTTGAATACGCAAACCATCGCGCGAGACCTCCATCAAGATTTGCTCTTTGTAAGGGCGCAAATCAATATCTTCATTAATTTTACGCTGCAGCTCAACCAGCAGAATATCTAAACGCTCACGTTCCAACTGCTCAAACAGTTGCGCTGCTTGTTCATCAGTCAGTGTTTGCGGATCAATTGTTACTTGATCGCTGACTTCTGGATTGAGTGTTTTATCCGGTGCCGGTGTGGGTGTACCGCCCAAATCAATCACATAGGGACTGGCGCTTTCGGAGAACCCAATCGGGTCTTGAAAGTATCCAGAAATAGCCTTCTTTTGCTCAGGTGTAGTGGATGACATCAGCCACATCACCAAGAAAAACGCCATCATCGCCACAGCAA
>CALZAE010000024.1 GCA_945612235.1 uncultured Gammaproteobacteria bacterium
ATATGCTGGCTGGCAATGCCTTTGGTGATGCCGGTTCACGCGTGGTGATTGAAGAATTTCTCGATGGCGAAGAAGCCAGCTTTATCGTGATGGTCGATGGCGAAAACGTGCTGCCCATGGCTACCAGCCAAGACCATAAGCGGGTCGGCGATGGCGATACCGGTCCAAACACCGGCGGCATGGGTGCTTATTCTCCTGCGCCAGTGGTCACCGATGCAGTACACCAACGCGTGCTGGATGAAATCATCTACCCGACTGTGCGCGGTATGGCCGCGGAAGGTAATGTTTACACAGGTTTCTTATATGCGGGTTTAATGATTGATAAAAACGGTGCGCCGAAAATCATTGAATACAACTGCCGTTTTGGCGACCCGGAAACTCAGCCGATTCTGTTGCGTTTGGAGTCAAGCTTAATTCTGCTGATTGAAGCGGCATTAGCTAAGGCGTTAGACAAAGTTGAAGCCCAGTGGGACCCACGTCCTAGCTTAGGTGTGGTGCTAGCCTCTGGTGGTTATCCAGCTGACGGTTACAGCGCTGGCCACGAGATCAAAGGCTTAGATGCAGCCGCCAAGCTAGACGGCAAAGTGTTCCACGCTGGCAGTAGCCTCAAAGACGGTAAAATTATCAATACCGGCGGTCGCGTGCTTTGCGCTACAGCTATGGGTGATACCGTCGCTGAGGCACAAGCCAATGCTTACAAGCTAGCTGAGCAAATCAGCTGGGATGGCAGCTTCTACCGTAAAGATATTGGTTACCGTGCCATTGAGCGCGAGCAGCAGTAACAGCTCGGCTCATAACTAAACGCCCCGCTACTCACAGTACGTGGGGCGTTTTTCATTCTCAGGAGGCGTAACGTACAGACGTGAATTATATTCGTTTAACCATCGCCTTAATGATCAGCTTGAGTCTTGGTAGCCTATTTTTAGTCTCCAGTGCTCCACATTATTACGATCTTATCTTTGCCAGCACGCAGATTCCCAGCCTTACGCAACTGCGTCCAACCTCCGCCTTAAGTTTGCAATCCTTGCCGCCCTTGTTGATTGGCATACTACTGGGTAGCACACTGAGCGTTGCGCTGTATAACGTCTTGCGTTTTTTCTATACCCGCTATTACAACAATATACTCCTAGCCTTTACCCTTGGCTGCTTACTGCTATTTTTGTTTTTCATCACCAGCCCTATACAACCTCTAGCATCCACCTGGCTCAGTCCGTCAGATAATTTAGTCTATGGATTAGTCATTGTGAGTCTACTTTTTTTACATGCCATCTGCCTGAAGTGCAGCCAGCAATCACGCCACCCCAACAGCTTAAGCAAGCCCTTGCTGGTGCATATGGCATTGCTGTGCTTGAGCCTAGTTGGCGTCAGCCTCAGCAGCACCTTCTATGCGCAAAGTATCCTTTACTATGCCTTGATCAGCTCCACCACCCTCTTGCTCAGCTGCACGATATCACTCTGGCGCAGCCAAGATGGCACGCCTCTGTCCTTGAGTGTAGGTGTACTGATTCTATTAATACCTCTGATCGCAGTCTGGCCCTGCTTGCTGGATGAGTGTTTATTATCAGCCGACCAGGCCACTCTACTGACCTTCACCAGCTTAGCTGTCGCAGCCTTTGTTCTGAGTATTGCGCTCAGTCAGGCACATTATGACAAGGCCAGTCGCGCCAGTCGCGCCCTGAATATGCAAGCAACTGAAGAAGGTGAGCGCCGTGCACGCTCTGAATTACTCGCTAAAATCAGCCATGAAATACGCACGCCACTCAGCGGGGTCTTGGGTATGACCACGCTATTATTAGACACACCGCTCTCCAGTAAACAGCGCGACTATGCGCATACCATCCAAGGCTCTGGCAATGAACTGCTCAGCCTGATCAATGAAATACTAGACATCTCACGCTTTGAATCCAATGAAGTGATATTGAGTCAAACACCCTTTAACTTGGCGGATTTACTGCAGGAATGCTCACAAGCTTTTTCTCAGCGTGCGCAAGAACAACAGGTTGAATTAACGATTTTTTTACAACCACAAACACCTGAAATCATCTTGGGCGACCCCATACGTTTTCGCCAAGTTGTGCTGAGCATGCTGAGCAATGCTTTTCAACGCACCCAGCATGGAGAAGTGGTCTTAAGCGTGACAGTTCAGCAAAGTGATACAGCACAACACTTAACGCTCAGTGTGCAAGATACGGGCATACCGCTGAGCGACCAAGAGCGTCACATCCTCAGCACTGCCCAATTGCACAGTAAAGACTTGCTCAGCGCCTCATTTGAAGGTGGCAATCTCGGTATTATTATCGCCCGCCAATTAATCTCTTTAATGGCGGGTACCTTGCAGATAAAGCGCAGCTCGCAAGGCACAGTGCTGACCTTTAGCATTCCGGTGCAGGCGCAAGACAACCCAGTCAGTCAAGCTCAAGCCGACACAGTATTACGCCAACAACATATTTTGATTATTGATAGCAACGCACTGTCACTTAAAGTCTTAGCGCAGCAATGCAGCGAATGGGGCATGTTGGTCTGTACGCGCTCATCTATCATCGAAGCGATCGCGCTATTGCGTAATAAAGGCATGCAAGGCCAACGCTTTAAGGCGATTATTATCAGTGAAACAACGCATAACCCAACGGCGATTGCCTTTGCTGTACGGATTAAAGAAGACCCGTTACTCACTGCAGACAGTCGCTTAATCATGCTCACCAGTAGCAGCCAAGTGAACGCTATTGCCGCTCGTAATGCAGGTATCAATCATATTTTAATGAAGCCTGTGAGCGGCTCTACTTTAAAAACCACGCTGATCAATGCAGTCCAACAATGCGTGGATAGCACTGAGTCGGCACATCAACTGAGCGCTAAGCGCATACTGGTCGCTGAAGACGATCCCATCTCGGTCAAAGTCATCAAAGGCTTATTGAGTAAGCTAGGCATCAGTATTGATATCGCCACTAACGGTAAAATTGCAGTAGAAATGCTGCAAAAAAACCATTACGACTTGGTGTTAATGGATTGTGAGATGCCTGTACTCGATGGCTTTACCGCTGCTAAGCAGCATCGAGCCTATGAAGCAGCACACAACTTAGCGCCCATACCCATTATCGCGCTGTCTGCACATGTACTCGAGGAGCACCATTTGCGTGCCAAGCAATCGGGGATGAATGGCCATTTAGCCAAGCCGATTGAACTGGCAAAGCTGCAGGCGATTTTACGTAATAACACATCAAGCTGATGTATTTGCCGCATAGTGCTGCAAATACGCTACGACTAAACCACTGCAACTGATGATCAGTACACCAAAAATAGAATAGATATCAGGTAACTGACCAAAGGCCATATAGCCCACTACACCCGCAAAGATAATCTGTGCATAGGTGAAAGGTGCCAAGGTGGCTGCGCTGGAGTATTTAAGAGCCATGGTCAGTAGCATATGTGCAGTCATGGCCAGCAAACCTAACGCCAACATAAAGACCAAGTCGATTTGCGCAACATCCAATGTGTATTGACCTGGAAGCAAGACAGTCAATACTAGAGTGCCAAATAAGCCAGACAAAAAATTACTGGTCACAGCGTGGTCGGTACTGGCTAAGCGGCGCGTGATTAACTGGTACACCGCAAAGCAAAATGATGCGCTGACGGGAAATAAAATAGCCGGAGTAAATAATGCTCCACCTGGGCGCACAATCAACACTACGCCCAAAAACCCAACACACACTGCCACCCACTGCGCTTTGCTGACTTTTTCATGCAGGATGGCGGCTGAGAGCACTGTGACTATCAAGGGCGCCAAGAATATCACTGCTGTCGCTTCGGCTAGGGGTATATAGCGCAAACCACTGATAAACAGCAGGCTAATACTCAACAAACTCATGCCACGCGCCAACTGCAACCAAGGACGCTGCGTACGTAATATAGCCCAACGCATTTTCGGGAAAAACAAAATAACCATGGCAACGGTTTGTACAAAGTAGCGTAGCCAGATAATCATAATGAGTGGGTAAATATGGGTGAGGTATTTGGATACGCCATCATGCGAGGCCAATAGCAAGCCTGCGCACATGACCAATAAAATACCGTAGAGTGGTTTTGTGGTTGTACTCATAAAATCCGCACCAAATTAGTTAGCTTGCTAACTATATCAAAGTATCAGTTAAGCAGGTTAGATTTACAGAGCTGTACCGTTACGCAAGGCTTCTTTCTCTGCAACTGAAGGCGGCTTACGACCTGCGAGGTAGTGACGGCTAAAACGTGCAAACCATGTCTCTAAGGCAGTAGCTGCTTCGGTGTCGTCAGCCAGATGCAAACACAGTGCGGTAACTTCAGCGGTACACAAATGATCATCGCGGGTTGAGCGACGCAAACGGTAGCTGGAAATATCTTCAGGCTGCAGGCTCAGCACCGGCAAGTCGGCTAGATAAGCTGACTTGCGAAACATTTTACGCGCTTCAGTCCAAGTACCATCGAGCACAATAAATAATGGCCGTTTACCTGCCGCTTGCAGTTCAGCATTGGGGACACTGTGCACCACGCGCTCGGCAGGAATATATTCTTCAGGAAAGACCACATACGGCTGCCACTGTGGATCAGCTAATACAGCGAGGATATTCGGGTCGACTTCGGTGCGCGACCAACTAAAAGCCAAGGTATCGGGGACCACATCAGCTATTAACCAGCCCGTATTAGTGGGTTTCAGGGGCTCAGCATCGTACATCAACAAACAGACAGCACTGTTGGCGCTGACTTGAGGTTGCCACGCGCACATGCAATAAGCTTCGCTGACTCGGCAACGTGGGCAGCGTACCAGCAAGGCACCGCGAGCGAGGAAAGGCTTTTGACTGCGAGCCAAGCGTTGATCACGCAAACGCGATACGGCGTGCGGCATGGGGAGTAACCTGTAAAATTAAAGGCCGCAGTTTAGCAGATTTACCTTATAAATTGCCTACTAAACCCACGTCACACACTGCATCAGCGCAGCCAAATCAGCTGCATGCCCCTGCCCTTACACCTGCCTAGCAAGATCTGTATCACCGCCAACCACAGCAACAAAAACGCAACCCTAAGGTTGCGTTTTGTGTAACAGCTTAACTTGCGTTTACTTAAACACGATCTCGCCATCGACAAGAGTGGCTTGAATAGTATGACCTGGCTCAAACTCTCCCGAGAGAATCTGTTGCGCCAGCGGGTTTTCAATCCAGCGCTGAATCGCGCGCTTCAATGGACGCGCACCATAGATCGGATCGTAACCTTCAGCCACGAGCTTCTCTAAAGCTTCTGGCGTTAACTCAAAACGCAATTCACGCTCAGTTAAGCGCTGACGTAAACGGCCCAACTGAATATCCGCAATACCGGCAATCTGCTCAGTACCCAGTGGCTCAAAGATCACCAACTCGTCAATCCGGTTGATAAACTCAGGACGGAAATGTGTACCTACTGCATCCATCACCGCTGCGCGCTGTGCTTCACGATCGCCCATCAACTCTTGAATCTGCATCGAGCCTAGATTCGAGGTCATCACCACCACAGTATTACGAAAATCCACTGTACGACCATGGCTGTCAGTCAAACGACCATCATCCAGCACTTGCAGCAAGACGTTAAATACATCCGGGTGAGCTTTCTCCACTTCATCCATCAGTACCACCGAGTAAGGCTTACGACGCACCGCTTCAGTGAGGTAACCACCCTCTTCGTAGCCCACGTAACCCGGCGGTGCACCGATTAAACGTGCCACCGAGTGTTTTTCCATAAACTCCGACATATCGATACGAATTAACGCATCTTCGGTATCAAATAGGAACTCAGCCAAAGCTTTACAGAGCTCAGTTTTACCCACGCCGGTCGGGCCTAAAAATAAGAACGAACCGCTGGGGCGATCTGGATCTGATAAACCTGCACGTGAACGACGTACCGCGTTGGATACCGCAGTCACCGCTTCATTTTGACCAATCACCCGCGTATGCAGCAAGTCTTCCATTTTCAGTAACTTATCACGCTCACCTTCGAGCATTTTTGACACAGGAATACCGGTCCAGCGTGATACCACATCAGCAATTTCTTCATCCGTTACCTTAGTACGCAACAGCTGGTTTTCCACCTTGCTGTTTTGGTCAACCATTTCCAGGCTGCGCTCTAAGTCAGGAATGATGCCGTACTGCAGCTCTGCCGCACGATTGAGATCACCCTTACGGCGCGCCAAATCCATTTCTTGACGGGCTTGCTCAATTTTTTGCTGCAACTGGGCTGAGCCTTGTACTTCAGACTTTTCTGATTTCCAGATTTCTTCTAAATCAGCGTACTCGCGCTCCAGCTCAGAGATTTCTTCAACCAGTTTCTCTAAACGCTTTTTGGTTGCGACATCGTCTTCTTTTTTCAGCGCTTGACGCTCAATTTTCAGCTGAATCAAACGACGGTCTAAGCGATCCAAAGCTTCAGGTTTGGAGTCAATTTCCATACGAATCATACTGGCCGCTTCATCAATCAAGTCGATGGCTTTATCCGGCAACTGACGATCAGTGATATAGCGGTGTGAAAGTTTAGCTGCAGCGATAATTGCGCCATCGGTGATAGTCACACCGTGGTGCACTTCATAGCGCTCTTTGAGGCCACGCAAAATGGCAATGGTGTCTTCTTCAGACGGCTCATCAACCTGCACTTTCTGGAAACGACGCTCAAGGGCCGCATCTTTCTCAATATACTGACGGTACTCATCTAAGGTGGTGGCACCGACACAGTGCAACTCGCCACGCGCCAAAGCCGGCTTGAGCATATTACCAGCATCCATGGCGCCCTCGCCTTTACCAGCGCCGACCATAGTATGCAGTTCGTCAATAAACAAAATGATCTGGCCTTCTTGTTTGGCCACTTCATTGAGTAAATTTTTCAGACGTTCTTCAAACTCACCGCGGTATTTAGCACCGGCAATCAAGGCCCCCATATCCAGCGATAACAGACGTTTGCTTTTTAAGCCATCAGGTACTTCACCGTTGATAATGCGCTGCGCCAAGCCTTCTGCAATGGCAGTTTTACCTACACCTGGCTCACCGATTAATACGGGGTTGTTTTTGGTACGGCGCTGCAATACTTGAATGGTGCGGCGAATTTCTTCGTCACGACCAATGACTGGGTCAAGCTTGCCTTCTTCGGCGCGCTTGGTCAGATCCACCGTATATTTATCTAAGGCTTGACGTGATTGCTCAGCGTCCGGGTCATTGACACTGTCGCCGCCACGCAAGTTGGTGATGGCATTTTCCAACGACTGACGACTGACACCTTGCGCCAGTAAAATCTTACCTAGAACAGTATTGGCATCCATCGCCGCCAACAACACCAGTTCACTGGAAATATACTGGTCGCCTTTTTGCTGGGCTAAGCGATCGGCTTGATTGAGCAGGCGGGCTAAGTCTTGCGACATGCTCATATCGCCGGTGGGGTTATTCAGTTTGGCCAGCTGCTCTAAACCTTTGTTCAGCTCTTCGCGTAAGCCTTTAACATCAAAGCCCACCTGCATCAGCAATGGACGAATCGCACCGCCTTGTTGGTCAAGTAGCGCAATGAATAAGTGCAGCGGTTCAATAGCGGTATGGTCTTGGCCAATCGCTAATGACTGCGCATCCGATAACGCTAACTGCAATTGACTGGTAAAACGATCAATACGCATTATGGTCTTCCTCATCTAAATGGTAACGAGCAAGTCGGCTTATCTGCACCATCGCGCTCGTTTGAATACTTATAAGATGAGGCATATTTGCAAAATTTCAAGGGCTGAACCCTGACCTAAAGCAAGTACTTTACTTTTTAGCTATCTATTTCCAAGTTAGACGGATAGACGCCCAGCCCGCAGTTTGGCAGCGGATAAGCCATGCACTGACAAGGTCTGCTGATGATGCATATGACAAATGGCAATCGCCAAAGCATCGGACGCATCAATCTGTGGTTTCTTAGTCAATTTTAACAAGTGCATGACCATCAATTGCACTTGCTCTTTGGCGGCACGACCACTGCCCGCCACAGCGGATTTAACTTGTGTGGCACTGTATTCTGAGACCGACAAACTGGCCTGCATCCCTGCGACAATCGCTGCACCACGCGCTTGGCCGAGCTTTAACGCTGAGTCCGCATTGCGCGCCATAAATACTTGCTCAATACCCATGGTCGTCGGCTGGTAGGTTTGAATAATTTCACTGACCCCAGCAAAGACCGCATTCAAGCGCTCAGGCAACTCACCGCTACCGGTACGAATACAGCCCGAAGCCACATACTCACAGCCACGGCCAGTATCACGAATAATGCCGTAACCCGTAATTCGTGAGCCGGGGTCAATGCCTAAAATAAATGTCATCTGGGCATCCTTTTAATCAATCGATGGGCACTCGCACCTTTATAAACGGGCAAGTGCAGATATGAAAATCTGGCGCAATAAAAAACCTCTGGGCCTGTTCACACAAGCAACCAGAGGTTTATTGAGTCACACAGCTCACTCTAAACTTAGAGTTGCTCCATCACTTCATCTGGAATCTCAGCGTTGGAATAGACGTTTTGCACGTCATCCAAATCTTCCAAGATATCAATCAAGCGCATCACTTTTTCCGCACCCTCTAAATCCAACTCCACATTCAGGGTTGGAATCATGGTCACCTCAGCTTCTTCAGCAACAAAGCCAGCGGCTTTCAGTGCTTCATTAACGTTGATAAAGTCAGCAAAAGTAGTCAATACCTCAACCGAACCGTCATCGTTAATAATGATGTCATCGGCGCCCACTTCTAAAGCGGCATCCATCAAAGCTTCTTCGTCGACGCCTGGCGCGTAACAAATCTGGCCTTTGCGCTCAAACAAGTAAGCAACCGAACCATCAGTACCTAGATTGCCGCCATACTTGTTAAAGGCATGACGGATTTCTGCAGCAGTACGGTTACGGTTGTCAGTCATGGCTTCCACAAATACAGCCACGCCATTGGGTGCATAACCCTCATACACCAACTCTTCTACGTTATCGCCATCATCCGCACCGACACCACGCGCCACTGCACGGTCGATGGTATCGCGAGTCATATTGGCACCCAGCGCTTTGTCCACTGCCAGACGCAAGCGCGGATTATCCGCAGCAATACCACCGCCCTGCTTAGCAGCCACAGTTAACTCACGAATGAGCTTGGTAAAAATCTTGCCGCGCTTATTATCTTGACGCTCTTTGCGGTGCTTGATATTCGCCCACTTAGAATGACCCGCCATAACAACTCCCGTTTCTATATCTATATTGGGGTAAGCGATGGTGCCCTGCGGCGCTGACTTGAGCGCGGCGACACCATCATAATCTAGGTACTTTTACTCAGCTTTTGGCTGTTCACGCAAACGGATATGTAAGTCACGTAGCGCCGTGGCATCCACCGTACCTGGTGCTTGTGTCATCACACAGGCGGCACTCTGGGTTTTCGGGAAGGCAATCACTTCACGAATCGACTGGGCACCGGTCATCAGCATCACCAAACGGTCCAGACCAAAGGCCAAACCGCCATGCGGTGGCGCGCCGTATTTCAGCGCATCCAGCAAGAAGCCAAACTTCTCTTGCTGCTCTGCTTCCTCAATACCGAGGATTTCAAACACGGTTTGCTGCATGGTGCGGTCGTGAATACGGATTGAACCGCCACCCAATTCAGTACCGTTGAGCACCATATCGTAAGCGCGTGACAGGGCTTTGCTTGGGTCAGCACGCAACTCTTCTGCCGAACACTTAGGTGCGGTGAAAGGGTGGTGAATCGCCGTGAGTGAGCCGTCATCGTTGGTTTCAAACATGGGGAAATCGACGACCCACATTGGCGCCCACTTACAGGTCAATAAGTCTAAATCGTGACCGATACGGATACGCAGCGCACCTAATGCATCGCTGACAATCTGTGCTTTATCCGCACCGAAGAAAACGATATCACCATCCACTGCACCAACGCGGTCCAGAATAGTGTTGAGGTTGTCTTCAGGGATAAACTTAACAATCGGCGACTGTAAACCTTCCGCACCTTTAGCACGCTCATTGACTTTAATGTAGGCCAAACCACGTGCGCCGTAGTTGCTCACATACTTGGTGTACTCATCAATTTTACCGCGTGGCATGCTGCCAGCGCCTGGTACACGCAGTGCTGCCACACGACCTTTCGGATCATTAGCTGGGCCGCTGAAGACTTTAAAGTCAACGCCAGTTAACTGGTCAGCCACATCAACTAATTCCAGCGGAATACGTAAGTCTGGCTTATCCGAACCGAAGCGACGCATCGCCTCTTCGTAAGTCATATGTGGGAACTCACCGAACTCTAGATCCAGCACGTCTTTAAATAACTGACGCACCATAGTTTCGGTGATGGACATAATGTCCGCTTCGTCCATAAAACTGGTTTCGATATCAATCTGGGTAAATTCAGGCTGACGGTCGGCACGCAAGTCTTCATCACGGAAGCATTTAGCAATTTGGTAATAACGATCGACACCCGCCACCATCAACAACTGCTTAAACAATTGTGGTGACTGTGGCAACGCAAAGAAGCTGCCAGCATGGGTACGGCTTGGTACTAAATAGTCACGTGCACCTTCTGGCGTAGCGCGGGTCAGAATCGGCGTTTCCACATCAAGGAAGCCATTGTCATCTAAATAGCGACGAATGCTAGTGGTGACGCGTGAACGCAACTTCAACTTGGCCGCCATTTCTGGACGACGCAAGTCGATAAAGCGGTAACGCAAGCGGGTTTCTTCACCAACATCCGAGTGCTCATGCAACGGGAAGGGTGTGGTTTCGGCTTGGTTAAGCACTTCTAGATCAGTGGCAATCACTTCAATCGCGCCGCTGGGCATATTAGGATTGACGGCGCCTTCTGGACGCGGATTGACCACACCTGTGACTTTTACTACATATTCGCTACGTACACGGTCAGCGGTCGCAAAAATAGCGGCTTGTTCTGGATTAAAAACAACTTGAGCTAAGCCTTCACGATCACGGATATCGAGGAAAATAACTCCGCCGTGGTCGCGACGACGGTGGACCCAACCGCACAGAGTGACGGTTTGCCCGTTGAGGGATTCGTTGAGGTGTCCGCAATAATGGCTGCGCATCATGATGGTGTTCGCTTCCTAGAAAATGTGAAATAAGCGACAGCTCTGGCAAGAAAAACGCTATCAAGCAGCGCATACAGCAAGCTATCGCAGAAAACCCTGATTATATAGCCTAACCGCGCTGACGGCTATGCCATGTCGAATCGCAGTCGAGTCACCAGGGCAATTACCTTATGTATACAGTCGTTAGGCACAAATAAAATCAGAACGCTGCTCTTTAGCCAAGCGCTTAAAGCAATTTTTAATCATTCACTGCACACTACCGACTTTAGTTGTTTGAGTCATTGCCGTGTTTGCTGTTTAATAAGCCAATGGTGGCTAAGATTTTTATTCTCAACCACTTGGGTACCCCAGCTGCGCTACTTATGTTGAGCGTTGCACTTGTAGTCGGTGCTCTTATTTATTGTGCTTCTTATCAAGGTGAGTCCATTGCGTATGTTAAAAATCGTCCATTTGGTTACTGGTGCTAGCGCACTACTGTTTGCACTTATTTTGGCCAACAACAATTTAGCAGCTGGTTTATTGCTGGCTTCCTTTGCTGCAGCCAACTTGCTTGTTGCTCCTATTTTGCCCACTTGGGCACGAGGTGGCCGTCGTCAGCTACAGACTTTGGTGTCAGGGTTAATTGTTTTAGCCACAGTAATGCAAACCATCTTAATGTTAACTGGTGTTGTGCAAGCTGAAGGTCATATTTTAAGCGTTACCACCCTGATCTCGGCGGTTATTTTGCACTTAGTGCTCAATCTGCGCAAAGTCAGCACCAAAAGCGTACCTTTATCGCAAGATCTGAGCGATCGTGAAACAGGTACTGTGAAGTGGTTTAACACCTCGAAGGGTTTTGGTTTTATTTCACGTGACAGCGGTGATGATATTTTTGTGCACTTTCGCGCCATTCGTGGTGAAGGTCACCGCGTGCTGGTCGAAGGCCAACGTGTTGAGTTTACCGTGATGGATCGTGACAAAGGCTTACAAGCTGAAGACGTCATTGCTGCACTGCCAGACGAGCGCAGCTAAGCCCTCTGTATGCACCTAGAAAGCCTGCCTTGTTGCAGGCTTTTTTGTCTTTGTGCGCTGCACTGGCCGCGCTATTCTTGCCCGTACTAGAAGTGCGAGTCTTGTCGCGCACTTTACTCATACACAAGCCAACTCCAGCCGATACTCCTGCGCTGAGCGCACAATGAAAAACACCCGCAAGAGCGGGTGCTTTTAACACTTAGCTGGCAGCTGATCTACTACGGAAACAAGCCGCGCAATTGACGAGCTTCCAGAATGCGCGTGCAAGCCGTGATAAAGGCTGCAGTACGTAAGGATACTTCGTGCTCAGCCGCGGTAGCAGTCAGAGCGTGATAAGCATCGAGCATGATTTTTTCTAGGCGTTGATTGATTTCTTCAACCGACCAGTAAAAGCTTGATGAGTTTTGCACCCACTCAAAATAGCTCACAGTCACACCGCCAGCGTTAGCCAACACATCAGGCACAATCACTACGCCCTTTTGCGTCAGGATATCATCCGCTGCAGGCGTAGTAGGGCCATTGGCACCTTCCACTATAATACGCGCACGAATAGAGTCAGCATTGTGCTTATTGATCTGTCCTTCGAGCGCAGCTGGAATCAAGATATCAGTCTCAATCTTCCAGAATTCATCAGCGGCAATAGCTGTGGTATTGGCTGCGCCACCCACGCCACCGGTTTGCTTAACATGCGCCAATAAGGCCTCAACATCTAAGCCATCAGCATCATAAATAGTACCGGTATGATCTTGCACTGCCACAATCTTTGCACCCACTTCAGTAAACAAGCGTGCGGCGGTGCCACCTACGTTACCAAAGCCTTGGATGCTGACACGTGCGCCATCTAGATTAATATCAGCATCTTTAGCCGCAGCTACACCGACAATAAACACACCGCGACCCGTTGCTTCAACACGGCCTAAGCTGCCACCCAGCGCAATAGGTTTACCCGTTACAATACCAGGCTGCGTGGTGCCCACCTGCATAGAGTAGGTATCCATCATCCAGGCCATGGTTTGTGCATTGGTATTAACGTCTGGACCTGGAATGTCTTTATTGACACCAATAATAGAGCTGATTTCACTGGTATAACGGCGCGTAATACGCTCTATTTCACCTTGCGAATACTTACGCGGATCAACACGTATACCACCCTTGGCGCCGCCAAAAGGTAGGCCGACAACGGCTGTTTTAACTGACATCCATGCCGACAATGCCATCACTTCTGAAAGCGTTACCTCTTGGTGAAAGCGCACACCACCTTTACCCGGGCCGCGATTGAGGCTGTGCTGTACACGGTAGCCCTCAAAATGTGCGATAGTGCCATCATCTAGACGCACTGGCACATCGACAATCAAGCTACGCTCTGGGTGCTTTAAAGTATCAGTCCACTTGCTGAGCTCGCCCATATAAGGCGCGACACGATCAACTTGCTCGAGAAAAACACCCCACGGACCTGGATTGTCAGAGTCTAAATACGAAGGCATGTTTTGATTTATTTGTTGTGGCATGATTTAAACCTTGCTCGTTATAAAGTGTAAGCCACCAGCTAAAGTGACCTGTACAAAATTACGGATTTTAACGGATTAGGGCGTGACTGACTCGTCACAACAGAGGTTTCTTTTTAAAAAAACTTCTAAAAATGAATATAAACTGGCTGAAAGCCCCATTATAAAAGGCATTGCGCCAAATCGTCACACCCAATAAAAAAGTGATAAAAACCCAATATCACCCGCTAAAAATTTGTTTTACGCTATTTAATGGACAATTAAAACGATAATATCGTCAAGAAAGGAGGCTTTACTCAACATTCACACTGGCTATGTACCCACCCTCAAAAAAGGTCTCGCAATGTCCTCTCACGATATATTTAACTACCTCAACCTACTGCATGAACATGGTGGTTCAGATATGTACTTTAGCGTGGGTGCTGCTGTACAGATGAAAGTTGAAGGCACAGCTCGCACTGTCGGCAAAACACCCCTTGGCCCGTCATCTATCCAACAAATGGCTTACCAACTGATGACACAAAAGCAAATTTCTGCATTTGAACGCGACCTAGAAATGGATTTAGCCGTGGGTGTAAAGGGTGCAGGTCGCTTTCGAGCCAATATGTTCTACCAGCGTGGTGAGGTGTCCATGGTGGTGCGCCATATTAAAAACGTGATTCCAGACTTTGACGCACTGGGTCTGCCGCCAGTACTCGGGCGTTTGGCGATGCTCAATCGCGGCTTAATTTTAGTGGTTGGCGCCGCTGGCTCAGGTAAATCTACGACATTGGCAGCTATGCTGGATTACCGCAACAGCCATGCCGACGGACATATTTTATGCATTGAAGACCCTATTGAGTTTTTGCATCGACATAAAAAATCCATTATCAACCAACGTGAAGTGGGCTTAGACACACACAGCTTTGGCACGGCCTTGCACCATGCCTTACGTGAAGCTCCCGATGTGATTATGATCGGGGAAATTCGCGACAAAGACACCATGCAACACGCCTTACACTATGCCGAAACCGGCCACCTGTGTGTTGCCACCTTGCACGCCACCAGTACCTCGCATGCTTTAGAGCGGATCGCACGCTTCTTTCCCGAAGAAGCACGTAAACAAATTTTTGCCGATGTCTCACATAACTTAGCCGCCATTATCGGCCAGCGCCTGATCCCAGGGCTGAAGCAAAAACGTGTTGCCGCAATTGAACTGATGCTCGCCACGCCTTATATCAAGGACTTGATCATGCGTGATCAACTCGGCGATCTCAAAGGCGCTATTGCACGCTCACAAGAGCAAGGCTTGCAAACCTTTGACCAACATATATTCAGCCTCTTTACTCAAGAGGCCATCAGTTATGATGATGCGCTCAAGCTGGCTGATTCACGGACGGACTTAACGTTAAGAATCAAATTAGAACGTGGCTTTAGTGGTGAATTTTCTGATACCTTGGATATCACCTAAGTCGCTTTATGACTTAAACCAACTATATCGATCACACTCAAAGCATCATATTTCGTCCGGAGCATGTAATGAACGACGCTAAGCTACTGTTTCAGCCCCTGCAATTGGGTCATTTAACGCTACCCACACGCATTGTGATGGCCCCCATGACCCGCTCATTTTCACCCGGCGGCGTTCCTAACGCACAAGTCACTGAGTACTACCGCAAGCGTGCGGCGGCAGCTGTGGGTTTAATTATCACCGAGGGCACCACAGTCAACCACTGCGCTGCCAATGGTTACCCCCATGTGCCACGTTTTTATGGTGAAGATGCTTTGCAGGGCTGGAAAAGTGTTGTCGAAGCCGTGCACAGCGCTGGCGGTAAAATCATGCCGCAACTCTGGCATGTGGGCAATGTACGACGCCTAGGTACCGAACCTGACGCGAGCGTACCTGGCTACGGTCCGATGCCCGAGCATAAAGACGGTAAAGAAATCATCCATGGCATGACCCAAGCAGATATAGATGACGTTGTGCATGCTTTTGCCCAAGCGGCTCAAGATGCTAAAGCCATAGGGATGGATGGTGTGGAAATTCACGGGGCGCACGGCTATTTAATTGACCAATTCTTTTGGGAAGGTAGCAACCAGCGCACTGATAGTTACGGTGGTTCTATGGCCAACCGTGGACGCTTTGCAGTAGAAATCATTCAAGCGGTACGTGCAGCAGTCGGCCCAGACTTTCCTATTGTGTTTCGCTATTCGCAGTGGAAGCAACAAGATTACAGCGCACGACTGGCGCAAACTCCGGATGAACTGCAAGCATTTCTGCAGCCATTAATAGACGCCGGCGTAGATATTTTCCACTGTTCAACACGCCGCTTTTGGGAACCTGAGTTTGCTGGCTCTGAATTAAACCTTGCCGGCTGGACACGCCAACTGACTGGTAAACCAACCATTACCGTCGGCAGCGTTGGCTTAGATGGCAGCGAATTCACCAGTTTCTTAGCTGGCACTGCCGATGTGGCGCAACCATCAAACTTGGATGGTTTGTTAACGCGCTTAGCGGCACAAGAGTTTGATTTGGTTGCAGTCGGCCGCGCTTTATTGCAAGACCCTGAGTGGGCCACTAAAGTGCGTGATGGTCGTGAGGATGATATTCAGGCCTTTAGCCGTAGCGCCTTAGGCAGTTTGTCTTAAGCACCAAGCATCGGTGCTGTGCCTGTTCTCGAGCCGCACAGCACCTCATTGATCAGTCGGCGTATTTTACTCGTCAGCACCTTCGCGATCACGATAGCCCAACAGATATAAAATGCCATCCAAGCCTAAGGTAGAGATCGCCTGACGCGCAGATTTTTTCACCATAGGTTTTGCGCGAAACGCCACGCCTAAACCTGCCAGCGCCAACATAGGTAAATCATTGGCACCATCACCCACGGCAATTGTTTGCTCCAAACGCAAACCTTCCATCGCGGTCAGCTCTCGCAACAAATCAGCTTTACGCTGCGCATCAACAATAGGCTCAATCGCACGACCGGTCAGCTTGCCATCGACAATTTCCAGTTCATTGGCATAAACATAATCAATCCCTAAGCGTTCTTGCAGTTGCTTGGCAAAGTAAGTGAAGCCACCCGATAAGATTGCCGTTTTATAACCTAAGCGTTTCAGCTCAGCAAACAGCACTTCTGCGCCCTCAGTCAAGCGCAGCGATGCGCCAATGTCGGCTAATACGTCTTCAGATAAACCTTCCAGCAATGCCAAGCGCTCTTTAAAACTGGCCTTAAAATCCAGTTCGCCTTGCATCGCTCGTTCCGTGATCTCTGCCACTTGCTCACCAACACCGGCCGCCTTAGCTAACTCATCAATCACTTCGGCTTCAATCAGCGTCGAGTCCATATCAAACACCGCTAAACGCCGATTACGTCGGAACACCGTATCGCGCTGAAAGGCAATGTCCACATTCAGCTCTTGAGCAACGCTGAGGAACTCGGCGCGCAAGGCTGCAGGATCAGCTGGCTCACCACGCACAGAAAACTCGATGCAGCCTTTACCCTGATTTTCTGGCGTATCCAGTGGCATACGACCGGAGAGGCGATCAATATGATCAATATTCAAACCGTATTGTGCGGTAATCGCACTCACGCGCTGTAATTGTTCAGCAGTCACCTGACGGGTTAACAAGGTCACCATATAGCGCGGCTTACCTTGACCACTGACCCACTGCTGATAATCTTCTTCCGAGACCGGCGTGAAGCGCACCTGCTGATCAAGCTTATAGCTGGTGAACAAAATATCTTTAAGCACAGCCGAGGCCTGCTCGGTGCTGGGAATCTCAACCAAGATACCAAAGGACAAGGTGTTATGAATCACAGCTTGGCCAATATCCAAAATATTCACACCACTGTTCGCCAAGACGCCAGTGATCGCCGCGGTCAACCCCGGACGGTCTTCACCTGTGATGTTAATCAGGACAATTTCGCGCACGGTGCTTTCTCCGCAGATAAAAAGAGGCATTCTAGCCATTTAATCGTCTAACGTGCAGTCCTTTTGCTTGTTCTATGCTTTACGCCCGCTATACTTTACAAATATTGCGGTCACTGGCGATACATTAACCTGCGAACGACTCGTTTTAACTGCCCTATTCTTTGGATAATATTGTTTATGCAACATGATTCAACCCACACTCGCCGCAGCAGTATTGCTTCGCGCATAGCAGGTTACGTTTTTTTAATTATTGCAGTTTGTATTTTGTCTCTGGCTTGGTTGGTGCATACGCAACTTAAGTGGTCAGCGCAACAGCAAGCCGATGCCCTGGGTCAAACCTTGCTGCAGCAAAATCAGCGCAGCGCCGAAAGCGCCTTATCCGCGAATGACACCCTCAGTGTTGCGGTGTTATTACGCGAACTGGTGGACAACCCTTATGTGTCACACGCAGCGTTGCATAGTAGTGATAATCGTATTTTAGCCGAAGCTGGCAAGCGCCCAAAACCCAAAAATACCGAGCAGCGCCTGTATTCACAAAAGCTCACATTACAAAATGTCAGTGCTGGCGAAATTCTTTTACATATTGATATGCAGCCCTTACAACAACCGCTGACCACCAGTATGCAAACCATGGGAGCGATTGGCGCTGCGTTATTACTTTTAGCCGCTTTTTTATCTGTGCATCTTGGGCGCTCAATTGCTCTGCCACTGCAAAACTTAAGCAACTGGTTAATCAACCCAGTACCGCCTGCGCCACACGCTCAGCGCAGCGATGAAGTGGGTTTACTGGCTCGCCAACTCAACCAGTACTTTATTGACGACACGCAAAGCAGCAGTGAGTCCGAGCCCAAAGCAACACTCACACCAGAGCCTGTAGTCAGTTTCTCTAAAACAGAGGCCGTGACTGAACCAATCATTAGCGTGTTGCCGACAGCCAAAACATTCAGTGACGCGCCCATTATAGAAAAAAACCAACCTAAAACTGCATCTCAGCTTGATTCTTTTAATCTATCGCCCTTTGCTGAGCGCACAGCAGTCTTGGCAGTGGAACTCCACAGTATGGAGCAGTTACGCAAACTGCCGAGCGAAACCTTGATCGAATTACTCAAAAAATACCGCGACGCAGTCAAACAAGCCGCGCAATTGTATAACGGCCAACTGCATTCGCTTGCCGATGGTCGCAGCTTAATCACCTTTAATAACGATAATGACGAATACCCACGCAATGCCGTCTGTTGTGGTGAACTATTACGCGCCTTTGGCCATGCATTGCAGTTGAGCATGTCAGGCAGCGGCGTCCCTTTGCATATTCAACTGGGTCTAAGCGAAGGACAAACAATTGCCGATGCTTCTTTGGGTGAACTACTCCTGAGCAGCAGCACACAAAATGCCATGGCTCTGAGCCAACACAGTCGCAACTCGCTCCTGATGAGCAATAGCTTGGCGCATAACACTCGCCTAGCAGTGTGTGCTCGTATTCGTCCGGTCAACGAACCTGATGGCAGCAGTTGCCTAGAGACTCTCCTAGCACCTTACCCTGCCGTCTTACAAAAGCAATTACAAAGCTTGCAAAACTCAAACGCAATTTAACTGAGCAGCACCGGCCAAGCAGATACGGTCTTGGTGCACAACTCATATGCACTTGCAGCGACACCTACAAAAATGCCGCCTATCAGACAACTGATAGGCGGCATTTTTAGATTAAGCCACTGACTTAAAAACGATACACTTCTTGCTCACGTACCGGCTCAACCACAGGGATCTTTAATGGCACCATAGAACCTTGTGACGGCTTGGACTTATGGGCTTCTGTGCTGGCTGCACGCTGAGTCGGTTTCACCGTTTGCACAGGCAAGGTCTTTTCTAGTGCGCTGGCCAATTGTGTAGATAACTGAATCAACAAGTCACTTTGCGCTCGCACTTGATCGCCCAACTCACCGTTGTGCTCTTGCGTTAGGCTTACGACGCGACTGTCGGTCAGCACACCGTTCTCATCGAGTAGGCGCCACTGCGCTTCGAGGACAGCAGGCTGCTGCTCACCTGAGTCTAAACGGTTAATACTCAACACCACTTGCGCCTGGGCCACCATGCCAATGCGATCGGGATACAGTGAAATGCGGCTGGTGCCTAACTTTTGTGACACTTGACGTAGTAATAATTGCCCGATGTCATTGTCAATACTGCCAGCCCAGCGCGCTTGCGAACTGATACTTAGGCTGCCATCGACTTGGCGCTGGATGATACTTTCGCGCTGTAAATAATCGGCAATGGTTAAGGGCCCAAGTAAAACAGTCGCTGTGTTTTTTTGGTTTCCAACCTCTGCCACTGGCTTTTGCAGCTGATAAAACTGCGAGGGTGGTGCCACAGTACACCCCGCAGTAATGGCTGCTAAAACCCCTAACATCGCGATACTCAATGGTAAGCGCATTAAATACTTCATCTGTTCACCGTTTCTTACCAAATATAATCGATTGTGGCTGTTGCTCTAAGCTTTCAGCAGTACGTTGCAATGCTTTACTGGCTTGCCCTAAATTTTTCAGGGACTGCAAGAGTTCGTATTGTAACTCGGATTGCGGCCCTAAACTGCGGCGACCATCACTGACCATCGCATCCATTTGTTGCAAGGCATCTCGAGCACTCTGTGCTGCGTGACGCACATCACCTAAAGCATCTTTAAGTTCCACACTACCGTGGTGCACATTATCCATCATTCCTGGTAAGCGCTGCTGCAGTTCTTGGGTGATTGTTTCAAGGCTGGCTAATGAGCGACTTAAACTTTGAATGCCTGCTTGCGTCTCAGGTGCAGAGGCTAGACGCTCAAAAGCTAAGAGGGTTTTATTAGCCGCCTCGAGGGTGTCTTTTAGCGGCATTTCCTTGAGTCCATCCACTAAGTCGCGCAATACATCAGCGGCCTGATCAATACGCGAAGGGACTGTGGGAATCACTGGTAAATCAATCAAATGCGGCTCACGCACATAGGTTTTTTGTTCGGGGAAAAAGTCCAGCGCGACAATGGCTTTACCGGTTAGAAAACTAGGGGTTTGCAATTGTGCACCTAAACCACGCTCAATCAAACGCTCAATCGAATTTTCAAAGCCTCTATCTTTGTTTTTATTAGGCCCACTTTCGGCATTAATACGGATAGTAACCGGCATCACCACATCATTGAGATTACGATCATAGGATAAGGTAATTTGCCGTACGCTACCGACCTTGACACCACGGTAAGTGACATCGGCACCTATATCTAAACCATCCAACGCCCCAGTAAAGTACACCACATACTCCACGGGCTTACTCAGCAAGCTATCACGACTGAGCAACAATAAAGCTGCAGCGAGTAAGGCGATGCCGCCTAATAAAAAAGCACCAATAAAAAATGGCTTGCGCGACTCAGTCATTGTTTCACCTCGTGGGTTGGCCGCTCACCACGGCGTAAAAAGCGCTGTACGACCTCAGGGCCATGCTCAAGTAACTCAGACAAAGGCCCCAGCGCAATTTGCGTGCGGGTTTGATTATCTAAAAACAAACAGGTATCAGCCACAGCATAAATACTGGGTAATTCGTGTGTCACTAAGACAATACTCGAGCCTAAGCTATCACGCAGTTGCAAAATCAATTCATCCAAAGCCATGGAACTCAGCGGATCTAAACCTGCCGATGGCTCATCAAAAAACAGCACTTGCGGATCCAGCGCTAAGGCTCGCGCCAGCGCTGCACGTTTACGCATCCCACCTGACAGTTCCGAGGGATAGAGCTGATCACAACCTGACAAACCCACCAGAGCTAGCTTAATCGCGGCCAACTCATGTAAATCTGCAGTCGTCAGCTCAGGTCGCCAAGCGCTTATCGGCAGGCAAATATTCTCACGCAGCGTCATGCCACCCCACAATGCACCATTTTGGTACAACACGCCAAAGTGTTGCTGTAGGTTAGCGCGACTATCCGCATCACGCGCCCAAAAGTCCTCTCCATTGAATAACACACGCCCAGCCAAGGGTGCTTGCAAGCCAATCAGGTGGCGCAACAGGGTGCTTTTACCGCAACCACTGCCACCCATAATGACGAAGACTTCACCTTTTTTAATACTGAAGTTCAAATCACGCTGAATCACCAATGAGCCATAACCAGCACTGAGATTATCGGCAACTAATATGCTCTCACTCATGCTTAGATCCCCAGCTGCGTGCAAATAAGGGTAATCAGCGCATCACTGACCACCAGCGCAACAATGATACTCACCACCGCATTAGTGGTGGCTTGCCCCACTGCTTGCGCGTTACGGCCGCAAGACAAGCCGTAATAACAACCGATCAAACCAATCAATACGGCAAAGACTAAACTCTTAAATAGACCGATCAAAAAGTCAGTTAGGGTCAGCATTTCTAAACTTTGATTAATATATTGCGCTGCAGAAATATCAAATAAACCCGAGCCAATCACAAAGCCACCAAAAATACCTAAGGCGTCCGCAAATACCGTCAGCAGCGGCATAGCTACTAACAAGGCCAGCAAGCGTGGCATGACTAAAAACTCTAGAGGCGGAAAGCCAAAGGTCTTTAGAGCATCAATTTCCTCATTCGCCTGCATACTGCCCAGCTCTGCTGCATAAGCAGCACCAGTACGTCCAGCCATAATCACTGCGGTCATTAACGCCCCCATTTCTCGGGTCATGCCAATGGCCACCATATTGGCGATATACAACTGCGCACCGAAGGCTTCGAGTTGGGCGGCACCGACAAAGGCGAGAATCAAACCAATTAAGCTGGCAATCAAAGCCACGATGGGCAGTGCACCGGGACCGCACTGCTGAAAGGCCATCCAAAAATCAGACATGCGCATATGCGCCTTGCCCGTTAAGAGTCGCCCAGAGGTTTGCACCACTTCACCAACAAAGGTACATGATCGCGTGAGTGCTCGGGCCACGCTTTGTGCGCCTAAACCTAAACGCGCGACCCAGCCATAATCAGGCGGGGGCGCAGCTTGTGCTTGAGTGGAAGGGCTGGCTGCCATTTCTAACAAGCGCGCTACACCCTCAGGTAAACCTTGCAGGTCCAGCACAACATCCTGCTCATCGGCCAAGCGCTGCAAGCGCCGCAACACAGCCAGCAAGCTACTGTCCCAAGCAGCCACAGCCACTTGCACTGTGATGCGCTCAGGTAAGCGACCGCCTGCGCGCCACACGTCGTTCAGTTCAGGTTTACGCTGCTCTAAAGTCCAACAGCCCTGCACCTGTAAAATAGGCGCAGGGTTGTTGTGATCCCATGCTAATGAGGGTGCTGTGTTCATCGAGTCGTCCTTTAACAGCTGTTCAGCCACGCAGTGTGCGCTGTCTACTCAACTGACAAGCACTACTTTAAGGCTCAACGCGCAGCGCGTCCACTCGTTGAAAGCCGCGGGGCAACTTATTACCACGTCGTCCACGCTCACCTTGGTAGTGCTCAAGATCACTGAACTTAAGGGATAAGGTGCGTTTACCCGCCACCAACACCAAGGTCGCCTGCGCACTCAGTACCGCAAAATCAATCAACAACTCTTCACGCTTAGCAGCACGATCAGTGGCAATACCAATCAGCTTATTGCCCTTGCCTTTACTCAACAGCGGCAGATCTGACACTTTAAATACTAATAAGCGCCCTTCGTTGGTCACCGCAGCGAGCCAATCCTCATCGAAGTTGTTGACCTGCTGCGGCGGTAATACCCGTGCGCCAGCGGGCAAAGTGATTAAGGCTTTACCGGCCTTGTTTTTCGCCTGCATATCTTCGCCTTTGACCACAAAGCCATAACCCGCATCTGAAGCGATCACCAGCAAATGCTCATCTTGCGGCATCAGCATGCATTCAAAAGTGGCACCCGGTGGCGTGGTTAAACGCCCAGAGAGCGGCTCGCCTTGGCCGCGGGCGGCAGGTAAGGTGTGCGCAGGTAATGAATAACTACGTCCAGTACTGTCGAGCAGCACTACAAACTGATTGGAGCGCCCCTGCACCGCCTGCTTAAAGGCGTCGCCGGCTTTATAAGACAAGCCGGTCGGGTCAATATCATGGCCCTTTGCGCTGCGCACCCAACCTTGCTCACTCATCACTACAGTGACTGGCTCAGTGGGCAACAAATCAGTTTCCGATAAAGCTTTAGCTTCACCGCGCTCCACCAGTGGCGAGCGGCGCTCATCACCGTAGGTTTTTGCATCGGCAATCAGCTCTTTGCGCACCAAATTTTTCAGCTTGGTTTCACTACCAAGCAAGCCTTGCAACTGCGCTTGCTCTTTGGCCAACTCATCTTGCTCGCCACGGATTTTCATTTCTTCCAGACGTGCTAATTGACGTAAGCGCGTATCGAGAATGTAATCCGCTTGAATCTCGGTGATGCCAAAGCGTTGCATCAGTACCGGCTTGGGGTGGTCTTCACTGCGGATGATTTCAATAACTTCATCCATATTCAGGAAGGCAATTAACAAACCTTCTAAGAGATGCAGGCGCTTTTCCACCCGATCTAAACGAAACTGCAAACGCTTGCGCACAGTTTCCACGCGGAACACCAACCACTCAACCAACATACTGCGCAAATCTTTCACTTGCGGACGACCATCTAAGCCAATCACGTTGGTATTGACGCGGTAGCTGGATTCTAAATCCGTAGTGGCAAATAGATGCTGCATCAACTCAGTGGTCGACACCCGATTAGAGCGCGGAATAATCACAATGCGACAGGGGTTTTCATGGTCGGACTCATCACGCAAATCGGCCACCATCGGCAACTTTTTCGCCTGCATTTGCGCAGCGATTTGCTCAATCACTTTGGCGCCTGAGACTTGATGCGGCAGTGCAGTCACCACCACATCACCGTCATCCACATGATAAATAGCACGCATACGCACTGAGCCACGCCCGGTCTGATAGATTTTTAAAATATCAGCACGCGGAGTAATGATTTCCGCATCGGTTGGGTAATCAGGGCCTTGAATATGCTCACAGATATCTTCCAGCGTGGATTTAGGCTTATCCAATAACAGCACACAAGCGGCCGCCACTTCACGCAAGTTATGCGGCGGTACATCGGTGGCCATACCCACGGCAATACCTGTGGTGCCGTTGAGCAATAAATTCGGTAAACGCGCGGGCAACACCGCTGGCTCATTCATGGTGCCGTCAAAGTTGGGTATCCAATCCACTGTGCCTTGACCTAACTCAGTCAGCAGCACTTCCGAGTAGCGCGCCAAACGCGCTTCGGTATAACGCATCGCAGCAAAGGACTTGGGATCATCCGGTGCACCCCAGTTACCCTGCCCGTCAACTAATGGATAGCGATAACTAAAGGGTTGCGCCATTAACACCATGGCTTCGTAACAAGCGCTGTCACCGTGCGGGTGGAACTTACCCAAGACGTCACCCACGGTACGGGCGGATTTTTTATGCTTAGAGTCAGCGTCTAAACCCAGCTCACTCATGGCATACACAATACGGCGCTGTACCGGTTTAAGACCATCGCCAATATGCGGCAAAGCACGGTCCATAATCACGTACATGGAGTAGTTTAAATAGGCTTGCTCGGTAAACTCGGCCATCGAGCGGCGCTCAACGCCCTCAAGGCTTAAATCAACAG
>CALZAE010000025.1 GCA_945612235.1 uncultured Gammaproteobacteria bacterium
GTTGATAAATGCCATTTAAAAATACAGCGTGGCTGCTATGCTCTGTTGTTTGCTAGGTGCTAGCACAAGCGCGGCAAGCTACTGCGGTCGCTGTCTCGGCAGTGGTGTGCTCGCGGTATAAGTTCAATTGGGTGGAGTCAGAATGATAAAAGTAGCGCACTTAACAAAACGCTTTGTGCAGCAGTATGCGGTGGATGACTTGTCCTTCACTATTGAGCCGGGTGAAGTGGTAGGTTTTTTAGGTCCCAATGGTGCCGGTAAATCCACCACGATGAAAATGCTTACTGGTTTTTTACAGCCTTGTGCAGGTCAAGTCAGTATTTGTGGTTTTGATATTACCAAGCAGACCTTAAAGGCCCAGCGCCAGATTGGTTACTTACCCGAAGGCGCACCTTGCTATGGTGATATGAGCGTCGGGGATTTTCTGCGTTTTATTGGCCAGATTCGCGGCTATCGTGGTAAAGAACTGAGAGAGCGTGTGGCGCGGGCGCTGGCACTGGTTGAGTTAGAGCCTGTCGTTGAGCAGACTATTGATACCTTATCTAAAGGCTTTAAGCGCCGCGTGGGTTTAGCGCAAGCGGTGCTGCATGATCCTCAGGTGTTGATTCTCGATGAGCCGACCGATGGTCTGGATCCCAATCAAAAGCATCAGGTGCGTAAGCTGATTAAAAGCTTGGCTGTGGATCGCATTGTGATTATTTCCACGCATATTTTAGAAGAAGTCAGTGCGCTGTGTACCCGAGCGATGGTGATTAGTCATGGTCGCTTGCTGGTGGATGAAACACCTTATGAGCTACAAAGCCGGTCGCGTTATCACCAAGCTGTGACCATTTTGGCGGAGCAGCCATTGGATGTCGCATTATTGCTGGCGCTGCCAGGTGTGGCCGGAGTGGAAGATAATCCGTTGGATGGCAGCATCACTGTATTAGCGAGAGCCGGTGAGGTGATTTTCCCGGCCATCAATCAATTGATTCACGCGCAAGGTTGGCAGGTGCGTGAGCTGGAAGTGGAGCGCGGTCGCTTAGATGAAGTGTTCCGCAGCTTGACCCGTGGAGATGAGGCATGAGACAGCTACCTATTATTTTTAAGCGTGAATTCACCAGTTTTTTTGCCACGCCTTTAGCCTATGTGTTTTTGCTGATTTTTTTGGTGCTCTCCAGCGTCTTTACTTTTTACTTGGGTGGTTTTTACGAAAGCGGGCAAGCCAATCTCAATCCGTTTTTTAACTTTCATCCTTGGTTGTACTTGTTTTTAGTGCCGGCATTGGCTATGCGCATGTGGGCCGAGGAGCGTAAAAGCGGCACCATTGAACTGCTGATGACTTTACCCATTACTCGTTTTGAAAGCGTGGTGGGTAAGTTTTTAGCCGCATGGGTGTTTGCAGGGATTGCTTTGCTGCTGACCTTTCCGATGGTGCTCACAGTCAACTATTTAGGTGATCCAGACAATGGCGCAATCTTAACCGGTTATATGGGCAGTTGGTTATTGGTGGGAGCCTATTTGTCAGTGGGTTCGTGCATGTCTGCGCTGGCGAAGAATCAGGTGATTGCCTTTATTTTGACGGTCAGTGTGTGTTTTATGTTTGTGGTCAGTGGTTTTCCGTTGGTGCTGGATGCCTTTAATGGCTGGGCAGCGCAATGGCTGTTAGATGTGGTGGCGTCCTTTAGTTTTCTCACGCGCTTTCAGGCCATCAGTAAAGGGGTGATTGATGTGCGCGATGTGTTGTATTTTTTCAGCTTTATTGCCGCTTGGTTGCTGGCGACAGCTGTTGTTGTTGATTTAAAGAAGGCGCACTGAATATGAGACGATTAATGTATTCCAGCTTAGGCTTAGTGCTGATTGCGGTGGCTTTTGTGGGCTTTAATATGGCTGCCAATAGCCTATTTAAAAACACTCAGCTCGATTTTACTGAGCAAAAGCTCTACACCTTATCTACTGGTACCCAGCAGTTATTAACTGAGCTGCAAGAGCCGATTCGCTTACAGTATTTTTATTCCAATAAAGCCACGCGCGATATACCGATGTTGCGCAACTATGCGCAGCGCGTGCAAGAGCTGTTGGAAAGTTATGCGCGTCTGGCCGATGGCAAGTTGCAACTCGAGGTGATTGATCCTGAAGCTTTTTCTGCAGAGGAAGATCGTGCTGCGGCCTTAGGTTTGCAAGCTGTACCCTTGGAGCAAGATGGCAGCCAGCTGTACTTTGGTTTAGCGGCCAGCAATGCGCAAGGTGACAGCCAAGTGATTCCCTTTTTTGCTTTGGATCAAGAAGAGCTTCTAGAGTATGAACTGAGCCGCTTGATCAGCAGTGTGGCGCAAACTGAGCGTCCAGTGATTGGCCTGTTGTCAGCTTTGCCCATCAACGGGGGTTTTGATATGCAGGCGGGGCAGCCTTTGCCCTCATGGACGATTCTGGAAGATATTCGCCAGCAGTTTCAGTTGGAAAGTTTAAAGGATGATATTGATCTGATTCCGGCGCATATCAGTACGGTGTTGTTAATTCACCCGAAAAATCTCAGTGAAGCTACACAATACGCGTTGGATCAGTTTGTGTTAGGTGGCGGTAAATTACTGGCCTTTGTCGATCCTTACAGCGAAGCCGATACAGGAATGAGCCCGCAAGACGAGATGGTTGGGGCGAAAAGCTCGGACTTGCCAGCGCTCTTTAAAGCTTGGGGCGTGCGCATGTTGCCTAACCAAGTGTTAGGTGATGGTTCTTATGCGATGTCGGTGGGCGTCGGTCCGCAGCAGCGTGCTGTGCGCCATCCAGGTTGGTTGACTTTGCCGAAAAAAGCGATGGACAGTACAGATGTACTGACTGCGCAGTTGAGCCAATTAAATCTGGCAACTGCGGGTATGTTAGAGCCGCTAGAAGGCGCTAAAACGCACTTTACCCCGCTGTTGCACAGTTCTGAATACGCCATGCCGTTTAGCGCACAACGTTTTGCGCTACTGCAAAATCCTGAGGAGTTATTGGCTGATCTTGAGCCTACGGGCGAGCGTTATGTGCTGGCTGCACGCATCAGCGGCCCTGCTCAGACTGCCTTTGCTCAAGGCATTGAAGGACGTGAGCCAGGTTTGCAAAGCGCCGAGAATATCAATGTGATTATTGTGGCGGATAGCGATATGTTGAGCGATCGCATGTGGGTCAATGTGCAGGACTTCTTTGGCCAGCGCTTACCGCAACCCTTTGCGGATAATGGCAGCTTCACCATCAACGCACTGGATAACTTATCGGGATCGGATGCCTTAATCAGCATTCGCTCACGTGGCAACTTTAATCGCCCTTTTACCATGGTCGATAACTTGCAGCGTGTAGCGCAAGAACGCTTCCAGAAAAAAGAGCAAGAGTTGCAAGGGCGTTTAGCTGCCACCGAAGAAAAAATGTTTGAGTTACAGCAAGCGACTGATCCAGAGCGTGATTTGGAGTTAACCGCTGAGCAGCAAGCGACCCTGCAGCAATTTATGCAAGAGAAGCTGCAAGTGCGTAAAGAGTTGCGTGAAGTGCGTTACCAGCTCAATAGCGATATTGAGTCATTGGGCACCACGCTGAAGTTCTTTAATATTGGCGTGATGCCGATACTGCTAACCTTTGGCTTAGTGTTGCTCAGTTTGTCACGACGTATTCGTCGTATGCAGCTTGTTGATTAAACTGCAGGCCGGTAACAAAAAAAGCCAGAGCGCATAGGCGTCTGGCTTTTTTATGACTGGGCCGTACTATCAGTACGGCCGCTGCTGAACGGGTTGAGCGTTAACGGCTTTTTGGTGGATCAACCAATAAATCGTCAGTTGGGGTTTCGCATTGAATCTTATGCCCCAGCAACTCTTCAATGGGCGGTAAAGCATAAGAGTCATCTTCACCGGCAAAGCTGATCGACACACCAGTCGTGCCCGCGCGACCGGTACGGCCAATGCGGTGTACATAGTCATCGGGATCTTCTGGCAGGGTAAAGTTGACCACGTGACTGATATCGTCGACGTGAATCCCGCGACCTGCCACATCAGTAGCCACTAACACGCGTAAGCGGCCTGCACGGAAGTCTTCCAGTACTTTGATGCGTTTGTGCTGCGCTACATCGCCGGACATCTGTGCTGCGCTAATGCCGTCACGCGTGAGGCGTTCTTCAATACGGCGCACTTCATCTTTACGGTTGGCAAACACTATCACGCGTGGCCAGTTGTTGTTTTGAATCAAGTTGTACAACAGCTTGTATTTATCGCTACCGGCAACGGCAAACACATGCTGCTCCACTGAGTCATTGGCCACACTTTGCGGCTCAATTTCCACAATGGCTGGATCTGTGGTCCATTGCTTAGACAGATTCATCACGTCTTCAGTAAAGGTGGCTGAGAACAGTAAGGTTTGACGCTCAGTTTTATTGGGTGTTTGACGAATAATTTGGCGTACTTGCGGGATAAAGCCCATATCCAGCATGCGGTCTGCTTCGTCTAAGACCAGTACTTCCACCATATCGAGGTGCACTTCACCGCGTTGGTTAAAGTCCAATAAGCGCCCAGGCGTAGCCACTAAAATATCGCAATAGCGTGATTCCAGTTGCTTGCGTTGCTTATCAAAATCCATACCACCGACAAAACTCATCACATTGAGGTTGGTGTATTTAGTTAAGGCAATCGCATCATTGGCAATTTGCACCACGAGCTCGCGTGTTGGCGCGATAATCAGTGCGCGTGGCTCGCCCATATAACGCTCATCGGGCGGACGTGTTTGCGTGAGTTGACTGATGGTGGAAATCAAGAAAGCTGCAGTTTTACCGGTACCGGTTTGCGCGCGGCCAATAGCATCTTTGCCTACCAGGGTATGGCCTAGAACTTGTGCTTGAATCGGTGTGCAATAGGGAAAACCCAAATCTTGAATGGCATGCATTAATTCAGGTGCAAGGTCGAAATCGTGAAAACGCACCTTATCTTCAGCAGGCTCGACGACGAAATCAGCCAGTGACCAAGGTGTCTGCTCAACCACAGGTTTGGCTTTAGTTGAGCGTGGTTTTTTCGCGGCAGGTTGAGGTTCGGCAGCCGCTTGAATGACTGGCTGGCTGATAGGTTCAGAGTGCGGCGCAGATGGCGGCGTGACTGGGCTGTTGTCTTGCTGAGTCAGCTCTGGTGTTTTTTTAAAAATGTTTTTAAGTGCTTTGAGCACGGCGTTCTCTTATCAGTGGTCTATAAATTACCCTTAGTGTAAGGCATCGCAGCGCTTTGTAGAAATTGTTTCACTGTCGCGCGTTGATGCCTTAGCTATTGAGCTTGACGACTGAGCTAGAGATCGGTCTGTGCTTAACTTAATTGTGCGCTGAGCCAGTTGCCAATATCCGTAATCTGTTCTGGACAGACCGCATGTTCCATAGGGTAATCATGCCAAGTGACAGGCACACCCCAGCTATTTAATTGTTGTTGTACAGCCTGCCCCATAAACAGCGGTACGACAGGATCATGCACGCCATGCATACACAAAGTTGGGGTTTGAGCCTGCAGTGGGTTGAGTGCGCTGACTTGCTCAAAGGTGGGTGCGTAAGTGGACATTGCCATCACCCCACCAAGGACTTCATTCCAGCGCAAAAATGCGGTGTGCAGCACCACAGCGCCACCTTGTGAGAAGCCGGCTAAAAATAAACGACTCGGGCTAATGCCGCTGTCACGTTGCTGCTCCATCAGGTTAATCAATTGCTGGGTTGAATTTTCCAACTGCTCGCTATTGATTGAGCGTTTACCCGGGGCAATGGCCAAAATATCGTACCAACTGGGCATCTCGTAACCACCGTTAATGGTCACGGCTTGAGTTGGGGCTTGCGGCAAAATAAAACGCGTGGTGGGCAATTGCGGCTGCAGCATGCGCGCAACTGGTTCAAAGTCAGTGCGGTCGGCACCCAGACCATGCAACCAAATCACGCAGGAGTCGGCAGGCTTGAGGGATTCAACAGTTAAGGCATTTTTAATCATGGAAAACTCTTCTTAAAGTGTTTCAAAACGGCTCATCTGGCGGTTTTTCTGCACGTTATTGGCGTTAAAGATTTGCCCATTCATGGCAAGGTAAATACCGCAGTCTAAGCATTGCAGGGCACCAATAGCAAAACCTAAGTTAAAGGGTGCATCACTGTTGCGCATCCGAGCGGGTTGCATGGCACCGGTGAAAACGATGGTTTTATCACTGATCACGCCTAAATGCTGGGCACTGAGAGTCATGGTATCGGTGCCATGAATAATCAAAATATGCTGATGCGGACTGTGTAAAATTCGCTCACGTAATAATTCGCGGTCAGCATCAGTCAACTCCAGACTGTCTTTTTTCAGCAGGCTCTCAACACTGTAGGTGAGGTTGATGCCGGCATCGGCCAGTAACTCAGGCGCCATCGGTTCGCCAATGGTAAATTCAGACAAAGCATCATGATAAATTTTATCAAAGGTGCCGCCGGTGGTTAGAATATGCAGGTGCATCACAAGGCTTAATCCTCAGCAAGATTGAATGCGCATGATTATTGCCTAAAGTGTGAGCTAAAAGCCATTAACAGAGCAGAGGACTATGACAGCAGCAGTGCCAGCGGTGTGGTATGTGTATCTAGTGCGCGCAGAAAATCAGGCGTTGTATTGCGGTATCAGCTTGGATGCGCAGAAACGCTTTGCTCAACACTATGCCGGTAAGGGCGCGCGGTTTTTTTCTACCAGCCCAGCCAAAGCCTTGGTGTATGTGGAAGAGTGTGCTGATAAATCCACTGCGTTGCGCCGCGAGATAGCGATTAAGCGTTTGTCTAAGTCAGCTAAAGAGCAGATGGTGCTAGCGTACACTCAGTGAGTTTGAGGTGGGGCGCTAAAATAACCAAGCCCCGCTAACCCAAGGTTAACGGGGCTGGTTCAAGCCGCTAGTCTATTACTGGTAAGCACCAGGAATTGGACGCAGATTGATTTCCACACGGCGGTTTTGTTGACGGCCTTGTGCAGAGTTGTTATCGGCTACCGGCTGGTTTGGACCGACACCGCTCACTTGTAAGCGCATACCGTTCACACCTTGGTTGCGCATATAGTCAGCAACGCTTTGTGCACGACGCTGAGATAAGTTCATATTGTGCTGGTAAGGACCAGTGCTGTCAGTGTGACCGACAATCTCAATGGTGTTTTGGTCATACTGCTTAAATGACTGCGCAAGGTTGTTTAAGGTGCTGTAGAAGTTACCTGAGATGCTTGCGGAGTCTGTAGCAAAGGTAACGTTACCTGGCATCACTAAAGTTAAGTTGTCGCCATCGCGCTGTACGTCAATACCTGTACCTTGCATGCTGCGACGCAGTTCTGCTTCTTGTTTATCCACGTAGTAGCCGTAACCAGCGCCTGCCGCACCTGCAACTGCCGCACCAATTAATGCACCTTTACCGCGGTCTTTTTTACTTGAAGTGGCGGCGCCAACAACTGCGCCACCCAGTGCGCCTAAGCCACCATAGATGGCTGTTTTATTCGATGAACCACCTTGCTGCTGTCCTTGTGGATTATTGTAAGGATTGCCGGTAGCACAGCCCGCCAGTAAAGCAAAAATACTGGTCGCAATCAGGGTGCGTGATGTAGTGAGTTTTAACATGGTCAATTCCTTGTAAAGCATCGTATGTGTGTTCGTGGTTTATTCTATGTTCATTAGAGTGCTATTTCCAAAGTAAGTTCGCCTGCCAGCCTAAATGAGTGAGGCTTTGGTTTGCGCTGACGAGCATGCGAGCTGCTGTAAGGCTGTTTAGATTGATGAATCAATACAGGCGCTGGGGCCATGCTGTTATAAAACCTCAAGCGCCCGCGTACTTTGTGTGAGTCGCGGGCGACTGGGTGTGCAGCTAGAGTTGAGCTAGAGGATGATCAACTTTACGGTGATCGACCCAGAGTAATGTCGCTCCAGCAATCGCTGCGGGCATCGCAATCAAGTTAAACAATGGCACCATCAAAGCTAAATACGTAATCCCACCAAAGCCTAAACTGAGCCAGCGTTTGCTGCGTAGCCATTCGAGCATCACTGTCCAGCTGACTTTATTGTTATCGGCTGGGTAGTCAATGTATTGCACGGCCATCATCCAAATATTAAACACCACCCATAAAGGTGCCGCGATAATATTAACGCCAGGGATCAAAGATAAGATCAGCAAGCCTAATGCACGGGGTAAAAAATAGCCCAGTTTGCGCATTTCCCGTGCCATGGTACGGGGCACCATCGCTAAGAGTTCTGCCCAGCTAAAGGGTGGGAAGTGATCTTCGCCGCGCGCCACAATCTCAACTTTCTCCGCTAAAAAGCTATTAAAAGGCGAGGCAATTAAGTTGGCGATGGTAGTGAAGGTAAAAAAGATCATCAGCAAGACCAGCGCTACAAATAAGGGCCAAAGCAGATAATCTAAAAAAGATAACCAATTGGGTAAGCTTGGCATCAGTTGTGCCACCCAACCGTTAAAGCGTTGTACGGCAAAATAAATCAAGCCGAAAAATACAGCAATATTGATCGACAGCGGTAATAAAACAAACATGCGCAAACCCGGGCGCATAATCATTTTAAAGCCGGCGGTTAAGTAATGTGGGCCGCCAAGTGGTTGGGCTGACATAAAGTGTTTCCTTTGCAAGTGGCACGAAAAGAGGCGTTATTAGACAATATATGCAGAGTCAAACAGACATCACATGCTGTAGTCTGCATTTATTCGATAGTTTAGAGGTTTGCGCTAGGTTAGCGAACCGACAAACTGTAACCTATGACACAATTTTTGGCCTTAGATCCATTGTTAGGAGTTATATATGTCTGAAGTTCGTCACGCCCCCGTGTTGATTTTGGGTTCTGGCCCTGCCGGTTACAGCGCGGCTGTCTATGCTGCACGTGCTAATTTAAAGCCAATGCTGGTGACAGGAATGCAAGCGGGCGGTCAGTTGACTACCACAACTGAAGTCGATAACTGGCCGGGTGATCCTGAGGGCTTAACCGGTCCTGCGCTGATGGAGCGTATGCAACAGCATGCTGAGCGTTTTGAGACTGAGATTATTTTTGATCATATTCACACTGCACAATTACAAAGTAAGCCCTTCACTTTAATCGGTGATAGTGGCACTTATACCTGTGATGCGTTGATTATTGCCACTGGTGCCAGCGCGCGTTATTTGGGTCTGCCATCTGAAGAAGCTTTTATGGGTAAGGGCGTATCGGCTTGCGCCACCTGTGATGGTTTTTTCTACCGTAATAAAGAAGTGGCAGTGGTGGGTGGCGGTAATACTGCAGTTGAAGAAGCACTGTATTTATCCAATATCGCTAGTAAAGTGACCTTGGTGCACCGTCGGGAGACCTTCCGCTCCGAGAAGATTTTACAAGACAAACTGCACGCCAAAGTCGCTGAAGGCAAGATCGAGCTGGCGTTGAATGCACAAGTAGATGAAGTGCTCGGTGATGCGATGGGCGTGACCGGTGTACGTTTACTCAATAACGATGGCAGCAAGCACGAGCTGGCTGTGGATGGTGTGTTTATTGCTATTGGTCATACGCCCAATACGGGCTTGTTTGAAGGCCAGCTAGAGCTTAAAGACGGTTATATGGTGGTGCAGGGTGGTCGTGAAGGAAACGCGACTGCCACCAGTATTCCAGGTGTATTTGCGGCAGGTGATGTGGCGGATAACGTCTATCGCCAAGCTATTACTTCAGCTGGTGCCGGTTGTATGGCTGCTTTGGATGCTGAGAAGTATTTAGAGAGCTGATCCAGTAGGGATTAGAATCTACGTTGCAATAAAAAAGCCGCTTTGCATCATGCAATAGCGGCTTTTTTGTGGCTGGCTAAATACTATTTAGACTTCACCAGCAAGCTTGCGCTTGTGTTTAAAACTCCACAGCGTGTGCATAAACGCGCTGCTAAATAACAACACACTTAAAAACGTCTCGCTGTAACCCAGCCACGCTTGCACGGGCGAAAAGCTGGCGACCACGCCATGGACAAAATAAATATTGATTAAGATACAGGCCCAAATATGGGTTTTGGCTGAGCCTAGAATCATCCCCAGCGCCACAATCAGCAGTGGAAACAAGGCAATACAGATAATAGCTGCAGCGCCTAAGCCTGGCGCGTTGGGCCGTTCAATAAAGAACAGGTTCCAAACAATAATCAGCGCTGCTAAGCCTGCCAAGGATGCAAGGCTGATTATACGGCTGATACGTAAGCGTGGCTCGAGCCAGCTCAGTTCAGGCAGAGGTTTAGGCGTTCTTTTAGCCACGTGGCTTCTCCAGTTGTAAGGCAAATTGCGCTAGGCGTTTACCCAAGGCAACACACAGGCTGATTTCATGCTCATCCAGTGCGCGTTTACTATCAGCACCGGCAACATGGCTAGGGCCGTAGGGCGTACCGCCGGCTTGAGTGTTGAGTAGGGCGGGCTCACTGTAAGGCAAGCCACAAATCAACATGCCATGGTGTAGCAATGGCAACATCATGCTCAATAGTGTGCTTTCTTGACCGCCATGTAAGCTGGAGGTGGAGGTAAATACGCCGGCCGGTTTATTGACTAATTCGCCAGTGAGCCACAAATTGCTGGTGCCATCTAAAAAGTACTTCATGGCCGCAGCCATATTGCCAAAGCGGGTGGGGCTACCTAAAGCTAAGCCAGCGCAGTTTTTCAAGTCATCGAGGCTGGCATACATTGCGCCTTCAGCAGGGACTTCGGGGGTCACTGCTTCACATTCATTGGAAACAGCTGGCACAGTACGGATGCGCGCTTCCATGCCGCCTTGTTCAACACCGCGGGCAATATGACGTGCCATATCAGCGGTGGCGCCGTGGCGGCTGTAATACAGTACTAAAATGTAAGGGGCTGTCATGGCAGAATCTCAATGAGGTTGTCAATTGGGCGACCAATCGCGGCTTGCTCACCCACAACCAGGATCGGGCGCTCAATTAAAATTGGAGCTTGAACCATGGCATCGATCAGTTGTGCTTCGCTTAAAGCAGGATTGTCGAGCTGCAGTTCGCTATATACTGATTCACCTGTGCGCATCAGTTGACGTGCAGTTAAACCCAGCTGACCAAGTAAAGTTGTGAGTTGTTCGTTGTTGGGTGGTGTATCGATATAGTGGACAATATGAGCTTGAATGCCACGCTCTTCGAGCAATGCGAGTGCCGCGCGCGATTTGCTGCAGCGTGCATAGTGGTACAGGGTAATATCTGACATACGAGTAACCTCAAAAAAACGCATGCGGCATTCTAACAGGCTAAAGCCGTTAGGCGAATGCCTTGACTATCAGGAGCATCATGTTGAAAAAAATTGGATTAATGATTTGTATACTGTTCTTGGCTGCCTGTGATCGCGCTGAACCCTTTGCAATTGATCAGCACGGTGCAGCGATTGCCGAATCAGTATTGAATGAGCAATGGCTGGTGATTAACTATTGGGCAGTGTGGTGCGCACCTTGCCGTAAAGAAATTCCAGAGCTCAATGCACTGCATCATGATCTAGCTGATCAAGGCGTGCGCGTGTTTGGGGTTAATTTTGATCAGTTACAAGGCGCAGATTTATTAGCAGATAGCGAGGAGTTGGGGATTGAATTTCCGGTGTTAAGCCACGATCCAGCCGAACGCTTTAATTTATCGACAGCACGAGGCCTGCCAGCGACTTATATTGTTAATGCGCAAGGTGAGTTTGTACGGCTTTTGCAGGGAGAGCAAACTGCGCAAACTATACTTGCTGTGTTACACGAGGAAGGGTGGTCAGCGCCCTAATGCGCTGACCTGACAATACTGCAGGATTAAACTGCCTTTTTACGATCGTGAAGTGCGCGCTGCATTTCACGGTTGGAGTCGCGTTCTTTTTCAACGTGACGCTTATCGTAATCTTTTTTACCTTTACCCAGCGCAATTTCGCACTTGACTAGATGTTTTTTCCAGTACAAAGCTAAAGCCACACAGGTGTAGCCTTTTTGCTGCACGCCAGCCAAGAGCTTATCGAGTTCATTGCGATTCAGCAGCAACTTACGTGTGCGAGTGGGATCAGTAATCACATGCGTACTGGCAGCCGTGAGTGGACTGATATGACAGCCCATCAGCCATGCTTCGCCGTCTTTCAGTAAGACATAACTGTCCACCAGTTGTGCTTTGCCTGCACGTAAACTCTTAATCTCCCAACCAGCTAGAGCAATACCGGCCTCTATACGTTGTTCGACAAAGTAATCGTGTAGCGCTTTTTTATTGAGCGCAATGGTGCCTTGAGGTTGTTTTTTATGTTTAGCCATAACTAGAGATTATAAGACCTAATTGTGTATCTGGCGAGAGTCTAGCAAGGAATCTTTAGTGTTTGCTTGAGCGCCAGTGGTGAATACATGACAATAGCGTATTATTTAGAGTGTTAAACAGCTTATAACAGGTGCTTGAGTCACTGAGGTGCTGATTTGCGAGATCAGCTCAGGTGTCACTGCTTGTTGCGGTTGTGTTAAACGCATTTAACTGGTGGATAAAGACTTACTATGGCCACACGCATTCAACGTTCTGCTTTATTGCCATACAGTGCTGCAGCATTGTATGAATTGATTAATGATGTTCCTAGCTACCCGCAATTTTTACCTTGGTGTTCAGCCAGTGAAGTGCTTGAGCAAACCGACGAGTCCATGCGTGCGGCATTGATGATTGCTAAAGGGCATTTATCACAGCGTTTTGTGACGAAAAATACTTTAGTAGCTAATCAAAGCATTAGCATGGCGCTTGAAGAAGGTCCCTTTAGCCAGTTGCAAGGTGTCTGGGAGTTTAAAGCCTTAGGTGAAAAAGCATGCAAGATCAGCCTTGATTTAGAGTTTGATTATGCCGGTCCCATCATCAAAGCAACCTTAGGGCCTCTATTTACTCAGGCGGCCAACACTATGGTTGATGCGTTTTGTCAGCGAGCTAAAGAACTCTATGGATAAGCCCATGATCAATGTTGAAGTGGCCTATGCTTTAGCGCACAAGCAGAAAATTGTACAATTGCAGGTGCCGCAAGGCACGCATGCGCGCGAAGCTGCTGTGCGCTCAGGACTGGATAAAGAGTTTGCTGACTTAGACTTAGCGCAGAGTCCCTTGGGCATCTTTGGTAAATCGATAGCACGACCTGAGGAACATATTTTAACTGCCGGCGAGCGCGTCGAGATTTATCGACCTTTGCTGGCAGATCCTAAGGAAGTACGTCGTCAGCGCGCTGAGCGTGCCGCACAAGCAAAAGCAGCAGAATCCGCGCAATAATGTCGGGCTCTGCTGCAGGGCATGCTCTAGAGCTTTAGAGCTCGCCGTCTTCTAAGCGCGAGGTTGGGATTGGTGCAGTTTCCATGGCATCCACTTCACGCTGGATTTGTTCTTGTAGGGAACCCGGCTCCGGCGCTGTGTACTGCTCAACAGCAGGTGTTGCGGGTTGTGTGTTAGATTCAGCTTGTGCAGCGTTGTTGCTGTTTTGAGTCGCTGGTTGGCCTAAAATAGCTTGGTCACGACTGATGCCAGGCACGAAATCACCGCCTAAACTTTGTAACTCGTTGTTGTCATCAAAGATCAGGCTGATACGTTCTTGTTTGCGTGTTCCGCCAGCAACTTGGATACTGTATAAGTAATCCCAGCGATTGCTATGAAAGGTATCGGCAATTAAGGGCGTTCCCATAATATAGCGTACTTGGCGTGTATTCATGCCAGGACGCAATTGGTCAACCATGTCTTGAGTGACAACGTTGCCTTGCTGAATATCAATTTTATGGACGCCAGGGAATGAGCATCCAGCCAGTACGAGTAAGCTGGCAAGGGTAAAACTACGAATAATACTTGGGCTATTTTGCATTGGAGACGGACTTCCACTATCGTGAATAGGTAACAGATACGCTGATCATACCTGCATTGTGCGCCTCAGCGAAACCGCATTAGTGAGAAAACGATTATGGCTGAAAATATTGAATTACGTAAAGCCGGTTTAAAGGTGACTTTACCGCGCGTTAAAATTATGCAAATCCTTGACTCATGTGAGCCTCGGCACATGAGTGCAGAGGATGTTTATAAGACTTTAATGGACTCTGGCGAAGATGTTGGCTTGGCAACTGTCTACCGAGTATTGACGCAGTTTGAGGCTGCAGGCTTGGTTATACGTCACAACTTTGATGGTGGCCATGCGGTCTTTGAGCTTGATGATGGTGAGCACCATGACCATATCGTGTGTGTGGATTCAGGTGAAGTGTTTGAGTTTTTTGATGAGGAAATTGAAAGACGTCAACACAAAATTGTTGAAGATATGGGCTACGAGATGGTTGACCATAATCTTGTCTTGTATGTAAAAAAGAAGCAGTGATCTATGTGGTTGCTTAAGCTTCTTAGCGTAAAGCGTATTAAGCGTATTTTTTGTTGCATACCATAATGCTGTATGTTTTGGGGCTGTGAGCATTCTAATATATCTTGAGTTTGATATATTTTTAAGCTCAGCTAGACCCCAAGACATGGGTGGTTTTATCAGTTAGTTTTGATCTGCGTACACCTGATCAAAGATACCACCGTCATTAAAGTGAGTTTTTTGAATCTCCGCCCAACTGCCAAATGTCGCTTCGACCGGCATAAATTCTACTTTAGGGAAACGGTCAGCAAACTCTGCAAGGATTTCAGTGTTGCGTGGACGCAGGTAGTTGTTAGCCGCAATACGTTGCGCTTCATCGGACCACAGGTAGTTGAGGTAAGCCTCAGCAATCACGCGCGAGCCTTTGCGATCTACAACCTTGTCGACGATAGTCACAGGTGGCTCAGCCTCAGCGCTGACGCTTGGGTAGACCACTTCAAATGCGCCGTGACCAAATTCACGCGCGATCATTTCTGCTTCGTTCTCAAAGGTGATTAAGACATCACCGATCTTGTTTTGCATAAAGGTGCTGGTTGCCGCACGACCACCGGTATCCAGTACAGGTGCTTGCTTAAAGAGTTTGCCAACAAAGTCTTTAGCTGCTTGCTCATCGCCACCATTTTTGAGCACATAAGCCCAGGCGGACAGATAGGTGTAGCGACCGTTACCTGATGTTTTAGGGTTGGGCACAATAATTTGTACGCCATCTTTAAGCAGGTCAGGCCAGTCTTGTAAGTTTTTTGGGTTACCTTTGCGCACTATCAGTACAGTGGCAGAAGTAAAGGGTGCGCTGTTATTAGGCAAGCGTTCGGCCCAGTTTTCTGGAATCAGCTTGCCGTATTCATATAGCGCATTGATATCGGTGGCCATATTCATCGTAATAACATCAGCCGGCAGGCCGTCAATCACTGAGCGGGCTTGTTTGCTTGAGCCGCCGTGTGACATTTGAATTTGCGCTGCTTTATTGCCTTGCTCTTGCCAGTGCTTCTGGAAGGCAGGGTTGTAGTCCTTGTAGAAGTCGCGCATCACATCATATGAAACGTTCAAAAGTGGCGCGGCTTGCAGTGTAGCTGCTGCGCTAAAGCCTAAAGCAAAGAGTGATGCAGTGAACAAGCGTTTCATATCGCGATCCCTTGGATGAAGAGTAGAAGATACTCACTATAGGGAGGGCTGGTTATGCTGTAAAAGAATTAAAAGTAATTTTCATATGCTTTTTAGGATTAAAAAAGCCCTCGCAAGGAGGGCTTTTTGAGCAGCTAGATCCAATTACATATTTGGATAGTTCGGGCCGCCGGTACCTTCTGGTGCCACCCAAGTGATATTTTGTGCAGGATCTTTAATATCACAGGTTTTACAGTGCACACAGTTTTGCGCGTTGATCTGAAACTTCTGCTCGCCGCTTTCCTGGGTAACGATTTCATATACACCTGCCGGGCAATAACGCTGCGCAGGCTCATCGTACATGGGTAGGTTTTTGCCCAGAGGAATACTCGCGTCAGCCAGTTTGAGGTGGCAGGGCTGGATTTCTTCATGGTTGGTGTTGGATAAAAACACCGAGCTGAGCTTATCAAAGCTTAACTTGCCATCGGGCTTTGGATAAGCGATTTTTTTCGACTCAGCGGCTGGTTTTAGCTTGGCATAGTCTGGCGTGGTATCGCGTAAAGTGAATGGAAGCTTACCGCCAAAAATATTCTGATCAACATAGTTAAACGCGCCACCGAGCAGAGCGCCAAACTTGTGGATCGCTGGGCCAAAGTTGCGGCTGGTGAATAAGTCGTCGTACAGCCAGCTGGATTTAAATGCATCCACATACGCTGTCAGTTCATCGCCACCTTCACGGCCAGCAAGTACGGCATCAGCTGCAGCTTCAGCGGCTAGCATGCCCGATTTCATTGCGGTGTGGTTGCCTTTGATTTTGGCAAAGTTGAGCGTACCTAAATCACAACCTATTAAAGCGCCACCTGGGAAGACCATTTTCGGTAGTGAGTTTAAGCCGCCTTTAGCAATAGCACGTGCGCCATAGGCGACGCGGGTACCGCCTTCAAGGTATTGGCTGACCACTGGGTGATGCTTGTAGCGCTGGAACTCATCAAAGGGAGATAAATAGGGGTTGCTGTACGATAGATCAACAATTAAGCCGACAACCACTTGGTTGTTTTCCGTGTGGTAGAGGAATGAACCACCTGGGTTGTCATCATCCAGCGGCCAGCCAGCAGTGTGTACCACTAAGCCTTCTTCGTGTTTAGCTGGGTCAATATCCCAAATTTCTTTGATACCCAAGCCATAGTGCTGAGCATCGGCTTCGTTATCAAGCTTGTAGCGGCTGATCAGTTGCTTACCGATATGACCACGGCAACCTTCAGCAAATAAGGTGTATTTAGCACGCAGTTCCATGCCTGGTGTGTACATGCCTTCTTTAGGGTTGCCGTCACGGTCAACACCCATGTCGCCGGTTAAAATACCGTAAACTGCACCGTCTGCATTGATCAATGCTTCTTGTGCGGCAAAGCCTGGATACACTTCGACGCCTAAATTTTCGGCTTGCTCGGCTAACCAGCGGCATAAATTACCCAAGGAAATAATATAATTTCCTTCGTTATGCATGGTTTTTGGCACGAAAAAGTTTGGGACTTTTTGCGCTTTTTCCGCGTTTTTAAGTAAATAAATGTCGTCGCGCTTCACTGGGGTGTTGAGTGGAGCACCTAATTCTTTCCAATTAGGAAATAATTCATCGAGCGCGCGCGTCTCAAAAACTGCACCAGAGAGGATGTGGGCACCGACTTCAGAGCCTTTTTCAACGACACAAACGCTGATCTCTTGGCCAGCGTCAGCTGCCTTTTGTTTGAGTCGACATGCGGCTGAAAGCCCCGATGGGCCTGCACCTACGATGACGACATCGAATTCCATAAATTCGCGTTCCACAAGCTATCTCCTGCACACGTTGTTCATTATTTTATTTTTAATGCGTGGATCTTTCACATTAATAGTGAGTGTTTTGTGCATTATATCTATCACGGCGCGCTCTTCCAATACAAACGCTCGTTTGAATTTATTTGTAGCCTGTTTAGAATACCCTGAAAAAGCCATTTGCAAATGGTCTGTTCGTGTCTTGACCCATTTGGACGTTACGTTCAAGATAACAAAAGATGTGTACTTATTAGATGGGTTAGTTATATATTCGAGCAAGCGCATCATTCATGCCAAGTCTGTCTTGGTACTATTATTTATTCACCCGGGATATCGAGGAAACCATGAAGGTTCTAGTAGCTGTCAAGCGAGTGGTTGACTATAACGTGAAGGTTCGCGTTAAAGCGGACAACACTGGCGTTGATCTCGCCAACGTTAAAATGTCTATGAACCCTTTCTGCGAAATTGGCGTTGAAGAAGCCATACGTTTAAAGGAAAAAGGTATTGCAACTGAAGTTGTTGCAGTTTCTATTGGTCCAACAGCTGCTCAAGAGCAATTGCGTACAGCGCTAGCTCTTGGAGCTGACCGTGCAATCTTGGTTGAGACTGCAGAAGAGCTGAGCTCTTTAGCAGTGGCTAAGCTGCTCAAGGCTGTGGTTGATCAAGAGCAACCACAGTTGGTCATGCTGGGTAAGCAGGCGATTGACAGTGATAACAACCAAACCGGTCAAATGCTGGGTGCATTAACAGGTTATGCGCAAGGTACTTTTGCTTCTAAAGTGGAAGTGGCTGGCGATAAAGTGAATGTCATTCGTGAAATTGACGGTGGTTTGCAAACTGTTACGCTGAATTTACCAGCTATTGTAACCACTGACCTGCGCTTGAATGAGCCACGTTATGCATCACTGCCTAACATCATGAAAGCTAAGAAAAAGCCGCTGGAAACTATCACTCCAGATTCTTTAGGCGTTTCTACCGCGTCCACAGTTAAAACTTTGAAAGTCGAAGCACCGGCAACACGCAGTGCAGGTATCAAAGTGGCAGATGTGGCTCAATTGGTCGAAAAACTGAAAAACGAGGCGAAGGTAATTTAATGTCTATTTTGGTTATTGCTGAGCACACTAACGACGCTCTGGGTGCTGCTACCCTGAACACCGTTGCCGCAGCGAAAGCGATTGGCGGTGACATTCATGTACTGGTTGCAGGCGCTAACTGTGATGCTGCTGCGCAAGCAGCGGCTAAGGTTGAAGGCGTAAGCAAAGTATTGTCTGCGGATAATGCTGCGTTTGGCCATCAGTTGCCTGAAAACCTTGCACCATTGATTGCAGAGCTGGGCAAAGGGTATTCACATATTCTTGCGCCAGCGACAACAAACGGCAAAAACATTCTGCCACGCGTTGCTGCATTATTGGATGTTGATCAGATTTCTGAAATTATCGCAGTAGAAAGCGCTGATACTTTTAAGCGTCCAATCTATGCCGGTAACGCCATTGCTACCGTACAGTCTAACGCTGCGATCAAAGTGATCACTGTACGTGGTACTGGTTTTGATGCTGTAGCCGCTGAAGGTGGTTCTGCAAGCGTTGAAGCGGTCTCTGTCGGTGGTGATGCGGGCATTTCTGCATTTGTAGGCGAAGAGCTAGCAAAATCAGATCGTCCTGAGCTGACTGCTGCAAAAATCGTCGTATCTGGCGGTCGTGGTATGCAGAACGGCGAAAACTTTGAAATGCTTAACCGCATTGCCGATAAGCTTGGCGCAGCTGTGGGTGCTTCACGTGCTGCAGTTGACGCAGGCTTTGTACCTAACGATATGCAAGTGGGCCAGACAGGTAAAATTGTTGCCCCAGAGCTGTATATCGCTGTAGGTATTTCCGGTGCGATTCAACACTTGGCGGGTATGAAAGATTCTAAAGTGATCGTTGCGATCAACAAAGATGAAGATGCACCGATTTTCCAAGTGGCTGATTATGGTTTGGTTGCGGACTTGTTCGAAGCTGTACCGGAGCTTGAAAACGCGCTGTAAGCTGCATGTGTGTTAAAAAGCCCGCTTAGTTGCGGGCTTTTTTATGTCTGTAGATAGCTGTTATGGCCTTTAGCCAAATTTGGCTGCGTGCCAGCGCTAAGTGGCATGACTGAGGGCTATAGCGCTTGTTGGCTGGAGGGAGTGTAATATAAGGCACTTTCAGTGATCAGTGATGCAGTGGAGTGTTATGAGCAAGCGATTTGTACAGTGCGCTATAGCCGCAGTTTTAAGTTATAGCGCAACATCAAGCGTCTTGGCCGAGCCGCAAGCTTGTCATGCTTTGGTGGCTGCCAGTTATTTTGCTCAGCCTGCAACGTCGAGCACCGGCGCAGCGCCAGCAGCACGGCAAGTGAGTGCTGAGTTCTTACAAAGCTTGGCGCAGGCTTCACGTCTGAAGATCAAGTTAGTCTCAGTCGAGCAAGATGCAGCATTGGCTGAAGTGCAAAGTGGCCGCATTGATCTAATTATAGGTGTGGATCAGCAAGCTGCAGAGGAGCATCATTTAGATTATTTAGCACCGGCCTATCTGCAAAAGAAATATGGACTGTGGGTGCGTGTTGGTGAGCATCGTACGCTTAAGCAATGGCCTGAGTTATTAGGCTTGCGCGGTGTGCGCGTGGTGCCGCCGCAGCGTTTAATTGATTTTGATCTGCAAGCCCAGTTGCTCAATTGGCCAGTGCGTACTGCGCAGAGTCTTGAGCAGGCGGTGCAGAGGGTGTTAGCAGGGCGCTCGGATTACTTAATTGCTGAAGATCAGGGGATGCGTGACTACTTGCACCAGCATGATTTGCTGCGCCGCTTTGAGCTTATGGAGCAGCCGGTACACACACAGAGCTTGTATGTCGCACTGGCTAAAGATTCAGCCTGTAATACAGCTGCACTGCGTCAAAAATTAAGCCAGAATCTAGAGCGCTTGCTCAAGCCTTAGCTATAGCCAGTATTGAGCAGATCTTAAATAAAAAGAGCCCAGCACGCATCACGTACTGGGCTCTTGTGTGTTGCGGGTATTAGTGTCTTTGTTGCAGTGCAGCGATACGTACTTCTAAAGGCGGGTGGCTCATAAATAAACCGGCCAAGCCTTCTTTTAACCCGCCATTAATACCAAAAGCAGTCAGCGCCTTAGGCATGTCAGCTTCGATGTTTTGCTCGGAGCGCAGGCTGTTCAGCGCACTGATCATCGCTTGCTTACCGGCTAAATCAGCACCGGCTTCATCGGCACGGAATTCGCGGCGACGTGAGAACCACATCACAATCATGCTCGCCAAGAGGCCTAAGACCAATTCGGCAGCAATTGTCGCAACAAAGTAACCAATACCGCGGCCCTCTTCATTTTTTAACAGAACACGATCGACAAAGTCACCAATAATACGGGCAAAGAACATCACAAAGGTGTTCACTACGCCTTGCAGTAACGCCATAGTGACCATATCGCCATTGGCAACGTGACCAATCTCGTGTGCCAGCACAGCTTTGACTTCATCTTGTGAGAAGCGATCGAGCAAGCCTTGGCTGACCGCGACTAACGCACTGTTACGGTTCCAGCCCGTAGCAAAGGCGTTGGACTGCGGTGATGGGAAAATACCCACTTCTGGCATACCAATACCGGCTTTTTCCGCCAATTCAGCTACGGTTTGCACTAACCATTGCTCTTGGCGGGTGCGCGGTTGGTCAATCACTTGGGTGCCGGTGCTGCGTTTGGCCATCCATTTAGAAATAAACAGCGAAACTAAAGACCCAGAAAAACCAAATACCGCACAGAAGATTAATAAGTCGCCATGGTTTTGACCGGTAAAACGGTCGACACCCAGCAAGCTGAGGGTGACGCTGGCAATTAACAGAACAGCAATGTTAGTCGCTAAGAATAAAAAAATACGCATCATGTGCGAAAAGCTCCAAAAGTGTAGACAGATAAACTATATAAGGGCTGCGCAGGCGCGCTGCAAGGGCCGTACTGTTGCAAACTGTGTCTGTGCTAGGGCGCACAGCGCAGCGTCGGAGTATGCCTTAAATTCAAGGGTTGATTATAACAAAAAAGCCAGCCTGATGAAGCTGAGGCTGGCCTTTGATGTCGTCTGATCAGTGAAGTATTTACTGGCGATAGGTTTTTAAGAAATTACCAATACGACCAATCGCCTGCTCAAGGTCATCCACGCGCGGCAGAGTCACCACGCGGAAGTGATCTGGCCACGGCCAGTTAAAAGCCGTGCCTTGTACGACGAGTAAGCGCTCAGAGAGCAGTAAATCTAAAACGAATTTCTCATCGTTATGAATCGGGCAGATTTTCGGGTCAATTTTCGGGAAGGCATACAGCGCCCCCATCGGCTTGACGCAACTGACACCCGGGATATCGTTGAGCAACTCCCAAGTGCGATTGCGCTGCTCGAGTAAGCGACCGTTCGGTAAGACCAGGTCATTGATACTCTGATAACCACCCAGTGCGGTTTGAATCGCGTGCTGAGCCGGTACGTTGGCGCACAGGCGCATGTTGGAGAGAATATCCAAGCCTTCAATATAGCTGCGGGCACGATGCTTAGGGCCAGAGACGGCAACCCAGCCTGAGCGAAAACCTGCGACACGGTAGGATTTAGATAAACCGTTAAAGGTTAAGCACAACACATCCGTGGCCAATGATGCAGTGCAAACGTGTACGGCGTCATCGTAAAGAATCTTGTCGTAAATCTCGTCTGAGAACACCACTAAGTTGTGCTGGCGCGCCAGTTCCAAAATATCCAATAGCACTTCTTTAGAGTACACAGCACCGGTTGGGTTGTTGGGGTTAATCAACACAATGGCTTTAGTGCTGGAGGTGATTTTAGAGCGCATATCATCGATATCTGGGAACCAGTTCGCTTGCTCATCACATAAATAGTGCACAGGCTTACCGCCGGCCAAGCTGGTAGCCGCAGTCCACAGCGGATAGTCCGGTGCTGGAATCAACACTTCGTCATTGTTGTTGAGCAGCGCTTGCAGGGTCATCACGATCAGCTCGGAGACGCCGTTGCCCAGATAAATGTCTTCGACGCCCACGCCTTCAACATTCTTCTGTTGGTAGTACTGCATAATGGCTTTGCGTGCACTGAATAAACCTTTGGAGTCACTGTAACCCTGCGCCGTGGGCAAATTACGCATCACGTCCTGCAGGATTTCTTCTGGTGCTTCAAAGCCAAAGGGTGCAGGATTACCAATGTTAAGCTTTAAAATGCGCTGGCCTTCGTCCTCAAGACGTTTGGCGTGTTTCAGTACAGGGCCTCGGATGTCATAACAAACGTTAGCGAGCTTGTTCGATTTGCTGAACTGCATGGTATTGAGTATCCCGATAAAATAGGTCAATAAAGGGGCGTTCTGTGAAGATGGAGCACTGATGAGTGCAGCAGATAAATCGCCCGTGTCCTCGATTGCGGCACTGCATTGCAATATGTAGAGAGGCACATAAAGATGCCTATCATACGACTGTGCCAGCAAAGGTGAAAGGCAGCACCGGCTTATCACCGTGCTTTATTTGGAGAATATGATGAAAAAGATTGAAAAAAGCGCCGAACAGTGGCGTGAACAGTTAACTGACGAGCAGTTTAGTGTGTGCCGTCTAGGCGGGACTGAGCGCCCATTCACTGGTGAGTACCAATCCCCCAAGTTTCAGGGCATCTTTAATTGTGTGTGTTGTGCTCAGCCGCTGTTTGACGCCCAGCATCAATTTGACGCAGGTTGCGGCTGGCCCAGCTACTGGCAACCGCTCACGCCTGAGGCGGTGATTGAGCATACCGATACCAGCCATGGCATGCAGCGTGTGGAAGTGGTGTGTTCACGCTGTGATGCGCATTTAGGCCATGTGTTCCCTGATGGTCCAGCACCAACGGGTTTACGTTACTGCATTAACTCGGTAGCACTGCTGTTACAGCCGGCTTAACACAGCGTGAGGCAGTGTGTGGCGCGCCTGAGTTTACGAGTGCGCGCGACAGGCTACTGAGCATATACAAGGAGAGCTGGATGTCAGAGTTACTCAATGAGTTTTTACAGCGCGCCAATCAGGTGTTGCAGCAAGTTGCACCTTTACTGCCTAAGCCCACTGAGCCGATTGATTGGCACAGCGTGTCAGCCGCCAGTTGGCAGCGCACCGGCAATAGCAGTTTTTTCCGCCCGATTCAGATTGGTGCGGATATTCGTTTAGCGGATTTATTAGGTGTGGAGCGCCAGTGCGAGCAACTACTGCGTAACACTCAGCAGTTCTTACGCGGCTTTCCGGCTAATCATGCCTTGCTCTGGGGTGCACGTGGCACAGGTAAATCGTCACTGGTACGCGCCTTATTGGCTGAATATGCCGAGCAAGGTTTGCGCTTGATTGAAGTGGAGCGCAATGATTTAGCCGACTTGCCGATGATTGTTGAGTCCTTAGCGGATTTGCCGCAGCACTTTATTGTCTTTTGTGATGATTTATCCTTTGAGGCAGGCGAGGGCGATTATCGGATTTTGAAAAGTGTGCTGGATGGCTCCTTAGAGCGCGCTCCAGATAACGTACTGCTATACGCCACCTCCAATCGTCGGCATTTATTGCCTGAGCAGCACAGTGATAATCAACATTGGCAGCAGGGTGATGGCGGCGAATTGCATCCTAACGAAGCAGTAGAGGATAAAATTGCTCTGTCAGACCGTTTTGGTTTGTGGCTGTCATTTTACCCCTTCGATCAAGAGCATTATTTAGCTGTAGTGCAGCACTGGATTGCTGAATACGCTCAGCCGACTCAGTTGCAATGGCAGTTTGATGAGGTGGCGGCTAAAGAGGCGATCAGTTGGGCCTCCGCGCGCGGGAATCGCAATGGTCGTTGCGCAGCACAGTTTGCTAAGCAATGGGTGGGTTTGCGTTTGCTTGAACAGCTTGCTGAGTGACAGAGAGCCTGTGCTGAATGCGCGCTAGTGTTGGGTTAATACCGTGCAGGCTTTATACTGCACGGCTTGTTTTTAAGGGGATACCGTATGACCACGCCGCACGTTGAACAGCATTTACAGTTACTTGCCCACTTGCGCACAATTTTGGTTGCAGTGGCGGATGCCGAAGTCGTCCCGGAAAATCACCATGCGCTGTTCTTAGAGCGTTTTGATGAAATGGTGCAGGATTTACGTGAGAGCACTGAAGACTTGTATGTCGGCCAAGATATTATGAGTCAGGTGTTTCAGCGTTATCCGCAAATCGCGCATTTAGTGCCGCGTGATCTATTGTGGTTCTTTGGTGGTGATTGCTTGCACTTTATGCCAGATGAAGAAATCGATAAGTATCAACAGTTGGAAGACCGTCGCTACGAAGCGTTAGAGAAAGGTGAGGATTTTGATTGGAATCATGAGATTCAATTGATGTTTATGCCGCAAAACGCGCCTGAGCACTAAAATACAAACTATTTTCATAATAGTGCTTGACGGATATGCGATCTATCCGTAATATGCGCACCACTTCGAAGCAATACTGAAAAGTACCTAAGCAGATGAAGTTGCAAGCTTTAAGAAGCTGAAGGATGCGTCCCCTTCGTCTAGTGGCCTAGGACACCGCCCTTTCACGGCGGTAA
>CALZAE010000026.1 GCA_945612235.1 uncultured Gammaproteobacteria bacterium
CCACACCACCTTGAATCAAGACGTTACCACCAAAAGGCAAAGGCTTTTGATCGTAATCTTTCTCTGTGCCAGGACGCTTACCTGTACTTGGCGTACTACGTGGGCCTAGACTGCTGTCTTTAAAACCGCGTACCGAATTGAAACCACCGGCATAGTAGTTTTCATAGAACGGTAGCTCTGAAGTTGAGCCGTAGCTTTCCGCATACCCCAAGTCGGTATGGAAGCGTAACGTGTAATTGGTGCTTAATGGTTTGAAAATTTGACCGCTATAATCTAAACGGTAAAACGCTAAGTCACTGCCCGGTATGGTAGATTCCAACACTAAACTTTGTGAGTGACCGCGGGTGGCCATGACGCCACGGTTTAGGGTTGATTCAGACCAACCTGCAGATGCTTTGAAGTTAGTGTAATTATTACCTTCATCATCAATAAACTTCATGATTTCCTGAACGGTATAACGACCAGTCTTCAGCTTATCTTGCTGTGCGCTGAGGCCGAAATTGAGGCGTGAAGTCTCGCTGATGGGGTAACCCACGTTGACACCACCACCGAAGCTATCCACTGAGTAACTTGAAACATCAACATCAAGCTTGTCGTAATCTGTCGCACGATAGAAAGCGTTATAGCCTAAGCTCACACCGTCGACGGTCCAGTACGGATCAACAAAGCTAAAGTTGTAGTTACTTTGGTAGTCACTGCGGGTAAGACCTAAGCTGACTTTATTACCTGTACCTAAGAAGTTACTTTGGCTGATCGAACCACCCAGAATTAAACCTGCGTTCTGCGCAAAACCGACACTGGCGGTAATCGAACCGGACGGCTGTTCTTCAACGCTGTAGTTCACGTCGATTTGATCATCGGTACCCGGTACTTGTGGCGTTTCCACGTTCACTTCTTTGAAGTAGCCTAAACGCTCTAAACGCGTTTTTGACTGGTCAATTAAGTAGGTAGAAGCCCAACCACCTTCCATCTGACGCATTTCACGACGTAATACTTCATCGGTGGTTTTGGTATTACCACGGAAGTTAATGCGATTCACATAAGCCCGCTTACCCGGATCAACCGCATAGGTCAGAGACACGGTATTGTCTTCATCGTGCGGCTCTGGAATACCGTTAACGTTGGCAAAGGTATAACCTTCGTTACCTAAACGTCGGGTAATCAACTCAGAGGTTGTGGTCATCACTTTACGTGAGAACACCTGGCCTTCACGTGATAACAACAACGCACTGATTTCTTCTTCAGGGACTTTGAGGTCACCTGAGAGTTTCACTTCACGGATAGTGAACTGCTCGCCTTCATCAACGTTAACCGTGATGTAAACGTGCTTTTTATCTGGAGTGATAGAAACCTGCGTCGAAGTTATATCCATATTGATATAGCCGCGGTCAAAGTAGTACGAACGCAAGCGCTCTAAGTCGCCAGAGAGTTTTTCCCGTGCATACTTATCATCGTTACGAAAGAAGGACAGCCAGTTTTTGGTCTTCAGTTCAAACAGATCAGTGAGTTCTTCGTCTTTAAAAACCTTATTACCCACCACGTTAATGTGCTGAATAGAAGCTACAGAGCCTTCAGTGACATTAATTTTGAGTGCAACACGGTTACGAGGTTGCGGGATCACTTCAGCTTCAATATTGGCTGAGTAACGACCTTGAGCAACATACTGGCGCTGCAACTCATTGCGCACGCCTTCTAAAGTTGCTTGCTGAAAAATCTCACCTTCAGCTAAACCTGACTGTTTTAAACCTTTGAGCAGATCATCTTTACTGATGACCTTATTACCTTCAATTTCCAAACTTGAAATAGAAGGACGCTCAAGCAAAGTTACAATCAACACATCGCCTTCACGGCTGAGTTGAATGTCTTCAAAGAAACCTGTTTTAAACAATTCGCGTGTGGCATCCGCCAAACGACGCTCATCGACTGTCTCGCCAACGTTCAAAGGCAAGGCACCAAATACACTGCCAGCCGACACACGCTGTAAACCGTTTACACGGATATCAGAGACAGTGAAAGGCGCAGCGTGAGCTTCAGATATTATAAGTGCGGATATCACCGCAGGTAGCAGCAGACGTTTCATGCGAACCTTTCTATTTCAACGATATATATAAAACCCACTGCTGCGCAGTGAATCAGTCATTTTACAAACGTGCTAAATCATTAAAGACCGCAAGCAGCATTACACACAACACTAAAGCTATGCCAATCTGCATCCCATAGCCTTGTATGCGCTCAGACAAAGGCCGACCGCGCACCAGTTCAACGAGATAAAATAACAGATGACCGCCATCAAGCACAGGGATAGGTAACAAATTCAACACACCCAAACTGATACTCAAATAAGCCATAAAGTTCAAAAAACTTCGTAAACCACTTTCAGCAGAAGCGCCCGCCACTTTAGCAATGCTAATCGGCCCACTCAAGTTTTTTACTGAGAGTTCGCCAAACAACATCTTTTTCAATGAACTGAGCGTCAACACACTCATAGTCCAAGTACGCTGTGCGCCAGATAATACAGCATCTAGCGGACCAAAGCGCACATCCCGTAGCATATCCTCAGGCCATTGTCCGCCATTGACACCCATGCCTAAATAACCGCGCTGTTGGGCACCTTCACCTTGCGCTGTCAGCATGACTGGTATATCACTGACTTGACCGGCACGCTCAACGCTTAACACCACAGTGGTATTGGGGCGCGCTTGCACATACTGCACCACTTGTTGCCAATCAGCGACAGGCTGCTGATCAATAGCCACAACAGTATCATTGAGCTGTAAACCTGCATGCTGAGCAGGACCACTAGCATCTAAATGCCCAACCACTGCTGCAACCTGCGGACGCCACGGCTCAATACCTATTTCATAAATAGGATTAGGTTCTTGTGCACCGTGTAACCATTTGTCGAGGGTAATACTGTAGGAGTCTGCCCAAGCTTGCCCTGCAGACTGTGCGGTTAATTGAATCGTACCGCTTTCACCAACGCGCTGAATCAATTGCAAGTTGACATCAGCCCAACCATTGACTGATTGACCATCCACACTAAGAATTTCTTGACCGCTGTGTAAACCTGCACGCTGCGCTAAACTGCCTGCAACGACATCACCAATCACCGGTTTGACGTGCTGGCTGCCCAGCATCGCTAATAACCAGAATAAGATAAAAGCTAAAGCAAAGTTAGCAATCGGCCCAGCGGCCACAATAGCAATACGCTGACCTACCGTTTTACGGTTAAATGACTGATTGTATTGCTCAGGCGCAATAGCGCCCTCACGCTCATCGAGCATTTTGACATAGCCACCCAAAGGGATCAGCGCAATCACAAACTCGGTGCCGTGACGGTCGTGCCAACGTATCAAGGGGGTGCCAAAACCTATTGAGAAGCGCAGCACTTTAACGCCACAGCGTCGTGCCACCCAAAAATGTCCATACTCGTGAATAGTGACTAAAACACCCAGTGCAACCAAGGTGCCAAGCAACATATACATACCACTCATGCTCTTTTACCTGCAGTTATAGACTGTTTCTTCAGCCAAGCTTGTGCCTGCTGACGTGCTTGCTGATCGATCTCAACCACACCTCCAAGGCTATCAATCTGCCCTTGGATACCTAAATTCAACACATCCTCAATCATCTGGGGAATATGGGTGAAACGTATTTGCTCACGTAAAAACGCCGCCACAGCGATCTCATTGGCAGCATTGAGTACTATAGGTGCTGCACCGCCGGCTTGAGCTGACTCAATGGCCAAGCGCAAACAAGCAAAACGCTGCAAATCAGGCGCAATAAAATCCATCCGCGCCAACGCACATAAATCTAAGGGTGTCACACCCGAAGCGATGCGCTCAGGCCAAGCCATGGCATGAGCAATGGGCGTGCGCATATCAGGATTGCCCAACTGCGCCAACACTGAACCATCAACATAATCCACTAAAGAGTGAATAACGCTTTGTGGATGAATCACCACCTCAACTTGCTCAGGACGCGCAGCAAATAACCAGCAAGCTTCTATTAACTCCAAACCTTTATTCATCATGCTGGCCGAGTCAACCGAGATTTTCTGTCCCATTGACCAGTTCGGGTGTGCACAAGCTTGCGCTGGCGTCACTTGTTCTAACTCAGCATAACTACTCTTGCGAAAGGGGCCACCCGAAGCGGTTAACAAAATACGGCGCACACCAACAGGGGCTAAACCTTCGGCGTAATTACAGGGCAAACATTGGAAAATAGCATTGTGCTCACTATCAATCGGCAATAACTGTGCACCATGCTCACGCACAGCACTCATCAACAAAGCGCCGGACATCACCAAGGCTTCTTTGTTGGCGAGCAAGATTTTTTTGCCAGCAACCGCTGCGGCCATCACAGACTCAAGACCGGCAGCGCCGACAATAGCTGCCATCACTGCATCAACTTGCGGGTGCGCCGCCACTTCACACAAACCTTGAGGGCCCGCCAGCACTACAGTTGCTAGACCCGCCGCGCGCAAATCACCCTGCAAGCGCTGCGCATGACTTTCCTCACCTACCACAGCAAAACGCGGACGGTGTTGTAAACACAGCGTTTTTAACTCATCAATGCGGGTATGAGCAGTCAGGGCAAACACTCGATAGCGGTCAGGATGCTGACCAATCACATCCAGCGTGCTACTGCCAATCGAACCTGTGGCACCCAAAACACTGATATTTTGTACTTGTGGCGATGCTCTACTCAAGGCAAGGTCCAACCTGACAGCAAGAGCAATAAAGCAAAAACAGGGGCTGCAGCCGTGAGGCTATCAATACGATCTAAAACGCCACCGTGGCCTGGCAGCAACTGGCTGCTGTCTTTAATACCCATTTCACGTTTAAACATGCTTTCAGTCAGATCACCCACCACAGAAAACAACACCACAACCACAGCCCCTAGCAGTAGCAGTACCAATTCACTGCTAGCCACTTGCAGGTACACAGCTAATCCTGCAGCAATACATACACTGGTGAATAAGCCGCCAAACAAGCCGGCCCAGCTTTTACCCGGACTAACACGTGGCGCTAATTTACGTTTGCCCAAGGCTCGGCCAAAGAAGTACGCACCAATATCCGCACCCCAAACTAATAACATCAGACTTAAAATCAGCGTATTACCTTGCGGTAAAGTTTTCAGCACCTGCAAACCTAAACCCGCAGGCACAATAATCACTAAACCAATCAGCAACTTGCCTAAACGCCCGCCCCAACAGGCAATACTTGCGGGGAAACTCACCACCATGGCAATGGCTAACAGCCAAAACGCTCCGGCGACATACAAGCTCGACAACAACCAGGCATCACTGCTATTGAGTAACAATAAAGCAGCGACAGTGACTGCTGCATAAATAACGCGCTGCAATTGCGTATCAAAGCCGGCTAAACGCGCCCACTCCCAACCCGCCAGCGCGATAATGATGCTGATAAATGCTAAAAAAGCGTGTCCTTCTAGCCCAAAAAAACCAAACAACGCTAAAGGTAGTAACCATAAGGCGGTTATTATCCGTTGCTTGAGCATGATGTACGCTCCTGTGCGGCCACTTGTTCGCAGGTTTTACCAAAACGACGCTGTCGTGAAGCAAAATCTGCCAAGGCTTCGCGCATCGCTTGATGCTTAAAGTCAGGCCAAAATAAACTTGAAAAGTACAGTTCGCTGTAAGCAAACTGCCACAATAAAAAGTTACTGATACGACGCTCACCACCTGTGCGAATACATAAATCAGGTAAAGGCTGCTGCGCAGTACTTAAACAATTTTGTAGGTGTTCAGCGGTGATATCGTCGGGCTGTAACTCACCGGCCTGCACTGAGCGTGCAAGCTGTTGAGTCGCCTGTACGATATCCCACTGACCGCCATAGTTGGCGGCGATTTGTAGCAAAAACTTAGAGTGGTGCGCGGTACGATCCTCAGCGGCTTGCATCGCTGCTTGCAACTCAGGATGAAAGCGTGAGCGATCGCCGATAATGCTTAAACGAATCCCATTTTGATCGAGCTTTTTCGCCTCTCGGCGTAAAGCTCGCAAAAACAATTCCATTAAAGCACCCACTTCCGCGGCGGGACGCTGCCAATTCTCACTGGAGAAAGCAAACAGCGTTAAGACTTCAACCCCCGCTTCAGCACACACTTCAACCACTGCTCGAACAGCATCAACGCCGGCTTTATGCCCTGCCACGCCCGGCAAAAAACGTTTCTTTGCCCAACGATTATTGCCATCCATGATTATTGCTACATGGCGCGGAACGCTACCATGTACATTTTGCGTTGTTGTGTTCATCACAGCAGCCCCTAAATTACACTGCCATCAAGTCAGTTTCTTTAGTCGCTAATAACTTATCGACTTCTTCTACAGCGTGGTCAGTGAGCTTTTGCACCTCATCAGCACCACGACGCTCTTCATCTTCACTGATGTCTTTATCTTTGACTAAGTCTTTTAGCTGAGCCAATGCATCACGACGGATATTACGTATAGCAACACGCGCATTTTCTGACTCTTGACGCGCTTGCTTGGTATAACCTTTACGTGTCTCTTCAGTTAAAGCAGGCATAGGTACGCGAATAGTCGTCCCTGAAGTCGCGGGATTGAGACCTAGATCAGACACCAAAATCGCTTTCTCAACTGCTTGGATCATGCTCTTATCAAACACAGTCAAAGCTAAAGTGCGTGAGTCTTCAACAGTGACGTTCGCCACTTGGTTGAGCGGTGTGTCGCTACCGTAGTAAGACACCATCACCACATCTAAGATACCGGGATGAGCACGACCTGTACGGATTTTCGCAAATGCAGTCTGCAATGACTCTACAGATTTATGCATACGCGCTTGCGCATCTTTTTTGATCTCATTGATCATTCTTTGTTTCCTCAATCAGAGTGCCTTCAGCACCACCTAATACAACATTGAGCAGTGCACCGGGCTTATTCATATTAAATACGCGTAACGGCATTTTATGGTCACGGCATAAACAAATTGCAGTCAAATCCATCACTTCTAACTTACGATCGAGTACTTCGTCATAGGTCAGATAATCGAACTTTTCTGCATTTGGGTCTTTAAAAGGATCAGCAGTATATACGCCATCAACTTTTGTTGCCTTAAGAACCACATCAGCATTAATTTCAATACCGCGTAAGCAGCCTGCAGAGTCCGTGGTAAAGAATGGGTTGCCGGTACCAGCAGAGAAAATCACTACCTCACCCTTCTGCAGATGACCAACGGCTTTACGACGGTCATAGTGATCAGTGACACCCACCATAGAAATAGCTGACATCACTAAAGCAGGGATATTTGAGCGCTCTAACGCATCACGCATTGCCAAAGAGTTCATCACCGTCGCCAGCATACCCATATGGTCGCCAGTGACACGATCCATACCAGCAGCAGACAATGCTGCGCCGCGGAACAAGTTACCACCACCGATGACCAAGCCAACCTGCACACCAATACCGATCAACTGGCCAATCTCTAACGCCATACGGTCCAGCACTTTAGGATCAATACCAAAATCCTCAGTCCCCATCAGGGCTTCACCACTGAGCTTTAGTAAAATTCGTTTATAGCGCGGTTGGCGTCCACCGACTTGTTGGGCCATGATATGCAATCTCCTGCAGGTATGAATAAACATCTGTGGTGTAATCGAACCACAGTTAAAATATGCGTAATATAAATGTGCGCACATATTACAAGACAGCGGTACAAAGCACAGTCTCTTTTTGCAAAAAAGGCCGCACGCAATTGCGGGCAGCCTTTGAGTGTTACTAGCGGATACTTACTTCTTTGAAGCAGCAACCTGGGCAGCAACTTCAGCAGCAAAGTCAACTTCTTCGCCGCGATCGATACCTTCACCCACTTCAAAACGCACAAAGGAAACGATGGTTGCGCCGGCTTTCTTAACTAACTGGCCCACTGTAACTTCTGGGTTTTTGATGAATGCTTGCTCAACCAAGCTAGCTTCTGCCAAGAATTTGTTGATACGGCCTTTGACCATATTTTCAACGATATTCTCAGGTTTGCCCTTGATCTTATCTTCGTTCAGCGCCATAAAGATTTCTTTTTCTTTAGCGATCGCTTCGTCAGATACTTGAGTTGGATCTAAGAACTGAGGGTTGCTTGCTGCAACGTGCATTGCAACGTCTTTCGCTAGTTCAACATCACCACCAGTCATAGTCACTACCACACCAATGCGGTTGCCGTGCAGGTAAGCACCGACTACGTCACCTTCAACACGCGTCAGACGACGAATGTTAACGTTCTCGCCGCACTTAGAAACCAAGGCTTCACGTGCTGGCTCTTGCTTAGCAATCAGGCTAGCGGTATCTAGAGTAGTATCAGCAAAAGCGATATCTAAAGAATCGGCTACGAAGCCTTTAAAGTCATCTTGCAGAGCTAAAAAGTCAGTCTGTGAGTTCACTTCAATGATTGCAGCGCTTTTGTTATCGTCAGCTACTTTAACTGCGATTGAACCTTCTGCGGCAATATTACCTGCTTTTTTAGCAGCTTTAATTGCACCTGCAGAACGCATATCGTCAATGGCTTTTTCAATATCGCCACCAGCAACTTCTAAAGCTTTTTTGCAATCCATCATGCCCTGGCCAGTACGCTCACGCAGTTCTTTAACCATAGCAGCAGTGATCTGAGTCATCTTCACAATCCTCTTTAATTCAATCTTTACGACAGTTGCAAACTGCCTCTTAAATCAGGAAAAAAGGGGGCTAAGCCCCCTTTTCTTGTCACCAGTTAGCGTGGTGCAAAGGCTTAGCCTTCAACAACCTCAACAAACTCTTCAGCAGTTGTAGCATTGCCCTGACGTACACGCAGTACGCAGTCAGCTGCTGCACCAAGGTACAACTGAATCGCGCGAATGGCGTCATCGTTACCTGGGATGATGTAATCAACACCATCTGGGCTGCTGTTGGTATCAACGATACCAATAACTGGAATACCCAGCTTGTTAGCTTCTTGAATAGCAATACGCTCGTGATCAACGTCAACAACGAACATGGCGTCAGGTAAACCGCCCATGTTCTTGATACCACCGATGCTGCGCTCGAGTTTTTCTAAATCACGAGTACGCATCAAAGCTTCTTTCTTAGTCAGCTTTTCAAAGGTGCCATCTTCAGCCTGTGCTTCTAAATCACGCAGACGCTTGATTGAATCACGAATGGTTTTGTAGTTGGTCAACATACCACCTAACCAGCGGTGATTAACGTAAGGCATGTTGCAGCGAGTCGCTTGCTCAGCAATGATCTTGCTGGCTGAACGCTTAGTACCAACAAACAGAATTTTGTTCTTACCGTTTGATAATTTTTCAACAACAGACATAGCGTCGTTGAACATCGGTAAAGTTTTTTCTAAGTTGATAATGTGGATCTTGTTGCGCGCGCCAAAAATGTATTTACCCATTTTTGGATTCCAGTAGCGAGTTTGGTGTCCAAAGTGCACACCAGCTTTTAACATTTCGCGCATTGTGACTTGTTGAGTCATGATCTTTCCTAAATTTTAATAAGGGTTAAGCCTCCACATATCCCGACTTCCAACCCGAAGGCACCCAGGAACTCGTGTCGATATGTGTGTGGATTTTAAAGCTTGCTTGAATAATCAAGTAAAGCGGCGCGTTTTATACCATGGATTAGCCAAATAACCTAATCCAAAAACCAAAAAGATATCTCTAGCATTGCTGCACAGCGCTGACAAGACTCGCAAATAGCGCAGGCTTGCTTTAATATCTGCCTATGCTTACCGATCCCTTTCAGCGCCTGGGTCTTGACCGCGAAGTCTTAACCGTCAGTCAACTCAATCAACGCGCACGCTCACTGCTTGAAGATGTTTTCCCACAAATCTGGGTCGAAGGTGAGCTTTCTAATATAGCCAAGCCTGCTTCAGGGCATGTGTACTTCACCTTAAAAGACCCTAACGCTCAAGTGCGCTGTGCTATTTTCCGCCAGCAAGCCAGCCGCGTACGTGAACTACTGCGTGACGGTTTATTAGTGCGTGTGCGCGGTCGTGTCTCTTTGTATGAAGGGCGCGGCGACTATCAAATGATTTTAGATAGCGTTGAAGCTGCAGGTGACGGTGCCCTGCGCTTGGCCTTTGAAGCATTAAAGGCAGTACTGCAGGCCGAAGGCCTATTTGCTGCAGAGCGCAAGCGTGCACTGCCCAAATATCCACAACGCATTGGCGTTATTACCTCGCCTTCAGGCGCAGTACTGCATGACATTGTTAGTGTGTTTGCACGGCGCGCTCCGCATGTACAACTCACCTTAATACCCTCCGCCGTCCAAGGCCGCGAAGCAACAGCGCAAATTGTCCACGCCATCAGCCTTGCCGACAGCGCGCAATATGATGCCATTATCGTGGCGCGCGGGGGTGGCTCACTAGAAGACTTGTGGTGCTTTAATGAAGAAGCGGTAGCGCGCGCGATTGCTGAGTGTCAAACCCCTATTGTCAGTGCGATCGGTCATGAAACAGATGTTTCTATCAGTGATTTTGTCGCTGATGTGCGTGCTCCGACGCCTTCAGCCGCAGCAGAGCTGCTTGCGCCAGATCGTCATGAATTATTGCAACAACTGCGCAACACTCAGCACCAGCTGACTTTACGCATCAATACACAACTACAACGCCAGCACACGCAACTGCAACATCTGCGTCAACGTTTGCGTCATCCTCGCGAACGCTTACAACAGCACAGTCAACGCTTAGATGACCTGAGCTTACGCTTAGAGCGCGCTGTTCGTGGTACAGTGCAGCAACAGCAACAAAGTTGCACTCACTTAGATGCTCGCCTCTACGTGCAACATCCTCGCGAGCATCTAGCGCAACAGCAGCAACACCTTCTAGGTTTGCAGCAACGCCTTGTGCGCGCCAGCCAATTAAGTCTTAAACAAGCACAGTTGAGCTTGCACAGCGTACTGCAAACTTTACAGGTGGTCAGCCCTTTGGCTACTCTCGAGCGCGGTTACAGTATTTTGAGCAGCGACGATCAACAACAGATCATTCGCAGCGTGCAATCTGTACAACCTGCGCAAACCCTTAAAGCACGCTTAGCCGACGGCTATTTAACTGTACAGGTGCAGGCTATAACCCAAGCATAATGCTTAAAGTCACAACGACTGATCTTTACCTTTATAGTTTAGATGTGAAGTTTTAAAACGTTTTAGGAGCGCAACATGCAAGAAGAGATGCAAGAAGAAATGCTGTCATGGCTGGATATGCTCAACGAGCATCCTCAGCTTGAAACCTTAGCCGCACTGATCGGCCTAGTCGCCATAGCCATGCTCGCCAACTGGCTGGTTAAGCATATTTTAGTGCGTGGCTTTTACACCTTACTGAGTCGCATTGGCGGCGCACAGCATAACGATTTCGGCGTAGTGAAACGTTTATCTAACATTGTGCCTGCACTGATTATTTCATCCAGTATTGCGCTGGTACCCGGTTTACCAGCCGCAGCAGTGACGGTGATTAAAAACGTCTCCGGCGGCTTTATTATTCTAACCATCGCTTTAGCTCTGGGCGCTGTTTTAGAAATTATCAATATGCTGTATATGCGCCGTCAAAGCGCGCACCTCAAGCCAATCAAAGGCTATATACAGATTATTAAGATTGTCATTTATGCACTGGCTACTATCTTAATTGTCGCCACTTTAATTGACCGCTCACCGCTGATCTTGCTCTCTGGTTTGGGAGCCATGGCTGCGGTCTTAATGTTGATTTTCCAAGACACTTTGCTGTCCTTGGTCGCCAGTGTCCAAATCTCCTCGGGTGATCTGATTCGCGTGGGTGACTGGGTTGAAATGCCACAACTGAATGCTGACGGTGATGTGATTGATATTGCATTGCACACAGTGCGTATTCAGAACTGGGATAAGACCATTACCTCCATTCCCACCAAGCGCTTTATCAGTGATTCCTTTAAAAACTGGCGTGGCATGCAAGAAAGCGGTGGCCGTCGCATCAAGCGCAGTTTGTTTATTGATCAGCACAGCATTCACTTCTTAACCCAAGAAGAACTCGAGCACCTCAAGGGTTTTAACCTGCTTGATGGCTATTTTGATGCCAAACTCAACGAACTGAGCAAGTGGAATGAAAAGCATATTAAATCCAATGCCGGTCATTCTCTAGACTCGCGCAAGCTGACCAATATCGGCACCTTCCGCGCTTATGTTGAAAAGTATATTCAGAACAACCCCAGCATCCACCAGACCGAAATGACTTTGATGGTACGTCAGTTAAGCCCCACTTCTGAAGGTTTACCTATTGAGATCTATTGCTTTACCAACACCACAGCATGGACACAATACGAAGCCATTCAGTCGGATATTTTTGACCACTTACTGGCCATTGCACCTGAGTTTAACCTGCGTGTTTACCAAGCACCGAGCGGTTCAGATATGCGCGCTTTAAGCCAGCAGCACAATAGCCACTAAGAACACTTGCAAGCTCAAAGCGATATAGCGCCAAGGACGGCGCCTTAGCGGTAAAAAAAAGGTACACTGCCTGCATTCAATGCACTGTGAGTGTCACTAAGGAGTATCGCGATGGGCTTACCCCGTTTTATTTTATTTGCCATCATTATTGCTGGTGGCCTGTGGTTGTGGCGACGTATTAAACAGCGCACACAAGCAACCGCACAACCCTCCCCCGTACACACCATGGTCTGCTGTGCTCATTGCCATGTGCACCTGCCTGAAAATCGCGCTATTCAAGATAACCAACAGCACTGGTTCTGTAGCTCTGCGCATCGCTCCTTAGGCCCACAATCACGTGACTGATCGCCACCTTGCTGTCTCCGGCCCGCAAGGTCTGCGGGTGTTACGCCTATACCACCTGTACCGCTTGGTTATTGGTTTTGCCTTAGTCTTGCTGACCTCCAGTGATCTAGATAACCACCTTCTAGAGATTACCCATGCACAGCTCTTTCAGCTGGGTAGCTGGGCTTACTTAATTATCAATATTGTCGCCAGCGCGAGCATGCACCGTACCGATCAATTATTACCGGTATTTAGCTTAGCGCTTTTTGATGTTGCCCAATTGAGCCTGCTATTTTATGCCGCAGGTGGTACCCCGAGCGGCTTGGGTAACTTAATTATTGCGGCAGTAGCCGTTGCTAACATTCTGTTACGCGGCCGTATCGGTATTTTAATTGCGGCAGTGGCAGCGGCCGGCATTATCTATCTGACGTTTTACCTCAGCCTATCCAATGCCGCTGCGAGCAATCAATATATGCAAGCAGGGATTTTAGGCTCACTGTGCTTTGCTGCAGCCTTGTTTGTGCAAGGTATCAGCCGTCGCGCTCGCGCCAGCGAGACACTGGCCGAACAACGCGCCGCTGTAGTGGCCAACCTAGAAGAAATTAATGCCCTAATTATTCAGCGCATGCGCACCGGTGTGCTGGTCCTTGATGCAGACAATCGCGTGGTGCAAGCCAACCAAGCCGCCATTACCATGACCGGCTACAAACACTTAATAGGTCGTGTATTGAACCCGTTGTTTCCAGAATTAATCACCTGTTTACAACTGTGGGAAAACAACCCAGCCTTGCACAGCACACTCATTCAATCACCGCTCAGCGCTACACAGTTGCAAGCTAATTTTGTCAAACTAAAAAACCATCACAACTTGCAAACCCTAGTATTCTTAGAAGATACATCACAACTGATTCAGCATGCTCAGCAACTTAAACTGGCCTCCTTAGGTCGATTAACCGCCGGCATTGCCCACGAGATTCGCAACCCCTTGGGCGCTATCAGTCACGCCGCACAGTTGCTGCATGAGTCTCCGGCCTTAGACGCAGCCGATCTGCGCCTCACGCAAATTATTCAAGACCAGTCACGGCGCATGAATACTGTAATTGAAAATGTGCTGCAACTCTCTCGGCAGCGCCAAGCCGAACCGCAGCAACTGGATTTAAAGCGTTGGCTGCAAGACTTTACTGAAGAATTTAAAAACAACACCACAGCCGATCGTACCTTGCACCTGAACATTAAAGACAAGCCACTGATGACGCGTATGGACCCTGAGCAGCTCAACCAAGTGCTGAATAATTTAGTCGAGAACGGCTTACGCTACAGCGGCCAGCGCAATGCACAAAGCCAAGTTTGGCTGCATTTATACCGTCACCGCAGAACTGGGCTACCAACACTTGAAGTGCATGATGACGGCCCCGGGATAACCCCTATTGATCAACAAAGCCTGTTTGAGCCGTTTTTCACTACAGAAAATAAAGGCACCGGACTGGGCTTATATATTTCCCGTGAGCTGTGTGAAAGCAACCAGGCCCACTTAGATTTCACTCCACGCGACAAAGGTGGCAGCTGTTTTAGAATAACCTTTGCCCATCCCAGCCAAGTGAGCGCATAACCATGAGTCAACGCACCGCCCTAATCATTGATGATGAGCCGGATATTCTCGAACTACTGGAAATCACTCTTGGCCGGATGAATGTGCATACTCGTAGCGCACACAACGTTCAAGAAGCTTACCAGTGGCTGAGTCGCGAACACTTTGACTTGTGCCTGACCGACATGCGCCTACCCGACGGTACTGGTTTAGACATTATTAAGTATGTGCAAAAGCATCATAGCCGCACTCCCATTGCGATGATTACCGCTTACGGCTGTATAGAAACAGCAACTCAAGCTCTCAAAGCCGGGGCCTTTGACTTTATTACCAAGCCGGTTGATTTAGTTCGCCTGCGCGAACTGGTTGCTAGCGCTCTACGTCTACAGCAGCACAAAACACTAGCGCCAGTCACTGACAGCCCGTTATTGGGCAACTCTACCCCAATGCAAACACTGCGCCAACAAATTGATAAGCTCGCGCGTAGCCAGGCCCCGGTCTATATCAGCGGTGAGTCAGGGAGCGGTAAAGAGTTGGTGGCGCGACAAATACATCGTCAAGGCTCGCGCGCGGCTTTGCCCTTTATTGCGATTAACTGTGGCGCCATTCCTACTGAACTGATGGAAAGTGAGTTTTTTGGCCATAAAAAAGGCAGCTTCACCGGAGCCAACGAAGACAAACCTGGTCTATTTGAAGCGGCACATGGCGGCACATTGTTTCTTGATGAAGTGGCTGACTTGCCGTTATCGATGCAGGTTAAGTTATTGCGCGCTTTACAAGAAAAAGCCATTCGTCCTGTGGGAAGTCAGCAAGAGCAACTGGTAGACGTACGTATTTTAAGTGCAACCCATAAAAACCTGGCCCAAGAAGTGGCCGCTGAACGCTTTCGCCAAGATTTATATTACCGTTTGAATGTGATCGAGTTGTCAGTGCCACCGCTACGCGAGCGTCCAGAAGATATTGAACTGCTGAGCAACGCTATTTTGACGCGACTGTGTGCTGGTGCAGCACCAGTCTACTTAGATGCGCAAGCACTAGAAAAATTATTAAATTACACCTTTCCAGGTAATGTGCGCGAACTGGAAAACATTCTTGAACGCGCCTACACCTTGGCGGAAGGTGATTGTATTCAACGACAAGACTTACACTTTCCACATGCTGCACTGCACCAAGCCGCCAGCTCAGAGAGCTCAACGACCTCCGCGGCACAATCTGCTACAGCACGCCCGGAGGAACTTGAACAAGTCGACAACCTTGAAGGCCATCTTGAAGATATTGAGCGCAAGCTGATTACCCAAGCACTGGAAGAAACACGCTGGAATCGCACTGCAGCGGCTGAGCGTTTAGGTTTAAGCTTTCGCTCGTTGCGCTACCGTTTAAAAAAGCTCGGTATTGATTAGTCTCGAGCCTATTTTATTTTACTTTGGAGATCGGCATGGCCGAACATGATTTTCGTTACACCTTACTCAACCCACAGCACACTTTAACTGAGTGCCGTGCCTTAGCGCCGGGGCAGTATCAAGTGACCGGACAAGGCGGCTCAATTAAAGCCGGTGATAGTTTACAGGTGACGCTCAAGGGCAGTAAAACTCTGAGCATGCGTTTGCATGTGACTAAAGTCCGTCACTTGATCAACCCGCCGGGTCAGTGGACGGCTGTAGCCAGCGGACCGGTGTTTAAAGAGCTCGCCATTCATAACTGGCAAGTGCAGTGTGATGGCTGTAACAGCCTGCTCGCACTGGAGTTTGCCGTAGATGCCAGCCTAGGTAATGCAGCTAAGCAACCCGCTGCTGAACAGCGCTTATTGGAGCTGGGCTGGATCAATCGCGATGGCCGCCACCTATGTCGCGCTTGCCAACAATCTGAAGCCTAACTGCCCACTGCTCTTAACTTGAGGAATCATTGTCGATGAAAAAAACACTTTTAATCGCCACTACAGCTGCAGTATTAAGCGCCTGTAGCAGTGTGCCTAATACACAACTACACAGCACGCAACACTATCAAGTGGAATGGATTGGCGAGCGTCCGTTGATTGATAGAAGCATGTTGACCTTGAGCTTAATCGACAAAACTCAGGCAGCAGGTATGGCCGGTTGTAATAACTGGACGGCCCAATACACACTCAATGGCAAGCAATTGAGCCTGCACAATATTGCCAGCACACGTAAACTCTGTGCGCCGGCTTTAATGGAGCAAGAGCAGCGTTTCTTAGCCGCCTTAGCTCAAGTACAACGCTGGGAGTTTGCTGAGCATCAGCAGTTACTGTTATGGCCGGCACAAGGCGCAGCGATTAAACTCTGGCCCATTGAGCAGCCGGCTACTCAAGAGTCATTGACTGAGTAGCACATCAAAGATTTAACACCAGCCCATACTATAGACTGCAGCGCGGCCACATCGCCTCGCTGCAACAATAATGCTAAACTTTTGCGATCGTTTTAATTGTCGGAGTTCACATGCACAACACGCCCAGCACGGGTTTATTAGATTTTTTAAAAAACTCACCGAGTCCATTTCATGCCACACAGAGTATGTGTTCTGCCCTGCAAGCTGCAGGCTATCAAGCGTTAGATGAGCGTGAAATCTGGCAACTCGAGCCTCAAGGGCGCTATTACGTTACTCGTAACGACTCCTCCATTATTGCGATCCAACTGGGCCACAGCGATCCTGTTGAGCATGGTATTCGCATGGTTGGTGCACACACCGACAGCCCCTGCTTAAAAGTAAAGCCTCAGCCAGAGTTATCGCGTCATAGCTATTGGCAGTTGGGGGTTGAAGTCTATGGCGGCGTGTTGCTCAGCCCTTGGTTTGATCGTGATTTATCCTTGGCTGGGCGTGTAACTTTTAAGCAAAACGAGCAGCTACACAGCCGTTTAATTGACTTTAAGCAGGCGATTGCCACCATTCCAAGCTTGGCCATTCACCTGAACCGTGAAGCCAACAATGGCTGGACCATTAATCCGCAAACCGAATTACCTCCAGTTTTAGCGCAACTGCATGGCGATGAAGGTCAAGATTTTCGTGCTCTTTTAGCTGAGCAACTGCAACGTGAACACGGTATCACGGATGTTAGTATTTTGGATTACGAGCTGTGTTTTTATGACAGCCAACCGGCCGCACTGATTGGTCTCAATCAAGACTTTATCGCTGGGGCGCGTCTGGATAATCTGCTGTCATGCTATGCCGGCCTGCAAGCCTTGCTCAGCAGTGACAATCAGCACACACAAGTTTTAGTCTGTACTGACCACGAAGAAGTCGGTTCAAACTCAGCCTGCGGTGCCGACGGTCCATTCTTAGAGCAAGTGTTGCGTCGTATACTGGGCTCAGAAGAAGACTTTGTGCGCTGCGTACAGCACTCCTTGCTGATTTCGGCAGATAACGCCCACGGCATTCACCCCAACTACGCCGATAAACATGATGGCAATCACGGTCCGCTACTCAATCGTGGCCCAGTGATTAAAATCAACGCTAACCAGCGCTATGCCACCAACAGCGAAACTTCGAGTTTTTTTAAGCTGTTGTGTGCAGCGGCTCAAGTGCCGGTACAAAGCTTTGTAACGCGCACTGACTTGGGTTGCGGTTCGACCATTGGCCCGATTACCGCCAGTCAACTGGGTATCCAAACCATTGATATTGGCGTGCCGACTTTTGCCATGCACTCCATTCGCGAGTTGGCAGGCAGTCAAGATTTAGATTACTTGATCCAAGTGTTACAGACCTTCTATAACAGCCCAAGCCTGCCTTAAGCCTCTAAGCTGCTGGCAATGATAGTCGCATCATTGCCAGCAAGCCTATTCACTATGCTAACAACGCGTGGTTATCCCATAACCCTGCTGGTAATTGCAGCGTTTGCATACTGATTTCTTGTGTACGGCAATCATAACTGCGGCAACGCCCTACGCCAGTGGTCACCACAAAGCCATCTTGACTTGCAGCTACGCCAGCACAATCTGGGAAAGGTGCATCCAAACGTAACTGAGCAGTATCCAAGTCCCAAATAAACACTCGACTGCCACGCGGTGCCGTCATCGCCACTAAACGCAGCTCATCATGAATGGCTACACTGGCGGCATATTGCTGCATTTGATTACGCTGTGCTTCTGCGACTGGAAACACCATAAAAGGCTGCTGTGGACGCTTGATTGCAAGCAAGTCGATACGCTCATGCAAGCTACCCTGATACTGCTGCACAGCAATCACAGTACCATCACTGGCCACGGCCAGATGACGAATACTGTTCATTGAATCAGCCAGCACTTCTTTACTCAGGCATTCACCTTGGGTATTCATCAATACCAAACTGGGCTCCATTGCATCAAGATTAAGCTCTGCACGGCTGCCCGACTCGGTACGAATACCACCATTGGCGACCACCAGCGTTTCGCCATCGGGCAACCACAACAATTGATGCGGACCGACACCATGACTGGGTAATTCCCTCTCACGCTCTAAGCTTTTAGAAGCATTCAAGCGCCAAACCCCAATCACACCGCGCCCCGGCTCATCGGTATCATTTTCAGTGCTGTATAAACGCTCACCACTGGCATCAAACACTGCATGCCCTTGAAAATGGCGATTACTTGGCGTACTAAAAGTTTGCACTAAACGCCCTGTTTGCACATCGATTAAATAGCTTTCTGTCGAGGGTCGGCGCCCGGTAAAGACCGCCAGCGGCAAGCTTGGATGCATGCAGATATCATGGCAACGCTCTTTAACCTGCGTAGCAAATACCCGTTCACCAGCCAGTGTATAAGCCACAGCAAAATGCTCACCAGCAGCATTGTCACGTGCCGAAAGCACAACAGGTTGACGCCCTTGTGGCCATGCGCGCCAGCCCAATACTGCCGCCCCAGTTAACGCCGCTAAACCTGCAGCTAAAAATGTACGACGCTGCATCATCAGTCACCATCATGGGCATTAAAGCCCAGTTGGACACCGAGTGCGCGCGCCACTTCTTTCTCATGTAAGCGGTGCAAACGATCAAAGCTTTCATACAAGGCAAACAAAGCTGGGCGCTGCTGCTCATCTGCTAGCAACAGGGTCAATGGCTGTTTGAAGGCCGATAATTCTTGCTGTGCTTGCACATAGGCCGCATCAATCTGTTGAGTCAAATCGGCATGGTTCGCCACTAACAGATCACGCACGCCCTGTTGACCCGCACCTTGCCACACAGCTAACGCGGTCTCGATCTCAGCAGATAAACCACTGAGCGATGCCTGGCTGCGCCAAGACTGCGCTTGATAGGGCTGGGCAATATTCTTATTGCTGCGCCCTAGTGGTGTACCTAGCTTTTTCTTCAGGCCATCCAAGCTCATGACTTGCGCTTGCAAGATTGCTGTCAGCGCCTCAATGGGCTCGGCATAACGCTGATTGGGAAAGCTTGTCAGTTGCGCTAGCATGCCGTCTTTGCCTTGCCATTGCGCCAGCACCTCGTCGGCCAATTGCTGTTGATGCGTAGCAATATGAGTTAACAGTGGGCAGTACTCTTGCTTTTGTGCTGCATTATCCAGATCAATAGCCTGATCAAACAGCACATACTCATAAGCACTTAAACCTTGGATCACTACACTGCCGCGCTCCAAGTCAGCTAACTGAGCGTCAGGATTGGCTTTTACAAACTGTTTGACTTGGCGTGCGACAAGGTTTTTCTTATCTGGCCAAAACTGCACTTGCCACGCACGATTACCTTCATTCAGCGGACCGATCAACACCGGCTGCAAGGATGCCCACGCCTGCTGCGCTGGTAAAAAGTGCTGCCGAATCTGCGCTAAGCTTTGCTCACCCTGACAAAAAGCTTGGGTACTGCTGAGTAACTGCTGATTGCTTGCCTGCCAGTCTTGGTGCGCGCGATAGATCACCTGCTCGCCCAACACAGCGCTGGTCTGCTGATAAGGATCATCACTGTTTGAGCAGGCTAATAAACCCATACCCGCCAATGCATAGATTACTTTTTTAAACATCATGCGCACCTAAAGAGAATTGAGGAAAGCCAACAGAGCTTGACGATCGTCTTGTGAAAATTTCAATACTTGCTGCTTAGAAGCTTCAGCTTCACCCGAATGCCAAAGCACCGCTTCCATAATGTCTCGTGCTCGCCCATCATGTAAAAAACGCGTATGACCACTCACCACTTGGGTTAAGCCAATACCCCACAACGGTGGCGTGCGCCAATCTTGACCACTGGCCTGAAACTCAGGGCGCTGATCAGCCAAGCCCTCCCCCATATCATGCAGCAGTAAATCGGTATAAGGGAAAATCACTTGATTGGCTAACTCAGGCTCAGCCGCCTCTGCTCCCGTCACAAAGCGTGGCGTGTGGCAGCCTTGGCAATTGGCCTGATGGAACAACGCCTTACCTTTGAGTACTTGCGCATCATCAGCATTACGGCGTGCCGGCACAGCTAAATTGCGCGAATAAAACAGCACCTGCGCTTCAATTTTCTCATTCACTTCAGGCTCGCCACCCTGCGGTGCCGCCAAACAATCTGTTTGCGCTGCAGTGCAAGAAGTACCCGCCATCAAGGGTGTGGATAAACCCATATCATTAAAGAAAGCATCAGCATTTTGCTGACGCATGCTGGGCTGACCGGCTTTCCAACCAAAGCGCCCCACCTGCAGGGCTTGCGCCTCATGTGACCACACCTGATTGGCCCGGCCACGAATACCATCACCGTCTAGATCATCTGGATCCTGCTGAGCCAGTAAATCCTCTTCAGTAATGGCTTCCAGCAAACCCAAACCAATCATCGGCGGCGCAATGCGCGCAGAAAATAAGGTCTGTGCATGCATGGGGCCATAACCTAAATCGGTCAACTGCAAGTTCGGCTGTTGCAACTCAACCACACTGCCATCGGCAAAGGTCACTGGCACAGCTGTATAAGTGACACGCACACGGCCTTCGGGCGCGATACCCGGTATGGCCATATCTTGAAACTGCCCACCATAAGTCGGCTCAGGTACGATGCCTTTCTGCGCCAGTAGCGCGGCATCTGCAGTGGTAGCAGGAATGGATAAACGCACCAACATCGACACCGCATTGATGGCATCAGGCGCCGGTGGATGGCCACGACCATCTTTAATATGGCAGTTTTGGCAGGCATTGGTATTAAACAGCGGTCCTAAGCCATCGCGCGCAGTGGTAGTGGCTGGAGCGATCACCCAAGGACTGCGAAAAAAACTATTGCCGACACTAAAATCTAAACGGCGGGTCGGCGCTAGATTGGCCGAAGGCAGTGAAAACGCATTAGCATCAAACTTATGCACCGTTGCACTGCCACCAGAAAACCGTTCTTGCGGATCAAACTCGCTCAACGCTGTCGTTGCCTGCGCGGCACTTAAGCCTAACAAACTCAAGACACAGGCTGATAAGAAAACCTTCATAACAACAAACCTAACTCTGGGTTAGAAAGAAGAACGCCGACAACAGTCGGCATTCTCAGGATAAAACACTAGTACGAATCTAAAGGGACTCAGCACAACAACTGTTTTGAATTAAAAAGCGTGATCAGCCGTATCAGGGTTCAGTTCAGTAATACCCAAAGCTAAAGCGGCTTGCTCGATGCTCGTAGTTTGCTCAACCAAAGCGGCAATTGAATCACGCACAATCTGCTGACCCGCAGCATTTTCAGGATCAATCATTTGATCAAATGCCATGCCATTTTCCGCTGCATCGACCATCACCTGCAAGCTTTTTTCCGTACTGGCTAACTTAGCTTGCAACAACTGATCCGCCGCTGCATCACTGGCCTGTACCAACTGCGCGATACTTGGACCAGTTAGTAGCGTGCCATCCACTTTTTTGTACTCACCTAAGTAGACATTACGAATACCTTTGGCATTGTAAAAGTGTGAGTTGTGGGTGTTATCACTGAAGCAGTCATGCTCATCTTCAGTGGAACTGGCTTCTAAAGCGACTTTCATCCGCTCACCAGCCAGCTCACCCAAGCTCAAGCTGCCCATACCAAAGAAGGCTTTGCGCAAGCCTTGCTCAGCGCTTTGCGCCAGTAATTCAGTGCGGTAGTTTTCAGCATTATCCGGCGCCCACTGCGCAGTCATTTCAGCTAAATCTGTCACCAATAAATCAGTCACAACGCTTAAGTACTGAGCACGACGCTCGCAGTGACCGCCGGTGCAGTTTTCGTCGGTCAAGTAGTCAGTATATGGGCGCTCACCGGCACCTGGCTGGGTACCATTTAAATCTTGACCCCATAACAAGAACTCAATCGCGTGATAACCGGTTGCAACGTTAGCTTCTGAACCACCCAACTCATTCAGGCCAGCCAACAACTCGGGCGTTAACTCACTAACATCAATCTTCTCTTCACCAACTTGAATGCTTTGGCTGCCAATAATATTCGCTACTGCGCCTTCGTTACCCAGCGCGTAGTCGTAATCATCCGCCACATAGTCAATTAAGCCTTCATCCAGTGGCCAGGCATTCACTTGCCCTTCCCACTCATCCACTAAAGCGTTACCAAAACGGAATACTTCAGACTGCATATAAGGCACACGCGCCGCTAACCAGGCATCTTTCGCTGCCTGTTGCGTTGCTTCACTTGGCGCAGCCACAAACTTTTGTACTGCTGCTTGCAATGCTTGCGCTGTGCTGTGCGCATCGGCAAAAGTTGCATAGGCAATATCAGCATAGTGACTGACCACTTGCTCGCGGGTCACAGCTTGTACATCAGCCGCAGGCGTTGCTGCTGGCTGCACAACTGCAGAACTGGCGTTTGCTGTACTGCTTGCTGCTGACTCGTTATCACCGCAAGCGGCTAAACTAATGGCGAGTGCAAGCACACTGAGATGAGCTAATGAAAAACGGCGCATGGAATATCCTTTCAAGAATGTACTTACAAATGAGAATCATCAAATTATACAGCAATAATGCGAAAGATTAGCATTCAGCGCAAAGGTTTTTTCATAACTTTTAGCGCTCTTTTATTTAACCCGTGCAGCGCGCCCATATAGCTGGCCCGCGCCCAGTTAACCACTAGATTCAATAGATTCAACAGCCTAAAGGCGTGCCTACCCATGTGCCATTTATCAATACTTATTCACACTCGTACATTCTGCAGATACAAAAAAACCCAGCCGAAGCTGGGTTTTATGCAGGCTAAAACTCAGTTACCGTAAACTGGGAACTTCGCGCATACTGCTTTAACTTTTTCACGGACGGCGTCAATCACGGACGTGTCGCCCATGTTGTCGAGGATGTCACACATCCAACCCGCTAGTGCTACACACTCAGCTTCTTTAAAGCCGCGCGTGGTCACTGCAGGCGTACCAACACGCAGACCTGAAGTGACAAAAGGTGAACGCGGATCGTTAGGTACAGAGTTTTTGTTCACAGTGATAAAGGCATCGCCTAATGCCGCATCAGCATCTTTACCAGTGATATCTTGCTTGATCAGTGATACGAGGAACAGGTGGTTAAAGGTACCGCCTGATACCACATCAAAGCCACGCTCAATAAATACATTGGCCATAGCTTGTGCGTTTTTGATCACTTGTGCTTGGTACGTTTTAAACTCAGGCTGCAATGCTTCTTTAAAGCAAATCGCTTTACCAGCAATCACGTGCTCCAGTGGACCACCTTGAGTACCTGGGAACACTGCAGAGTTGAGCTTACGCTCAAGATCATTGCTGCGCGATAAGATCAAACCACCGCGTGGACCGCGTAAAGTTTTATGCGTAGTAGTGGTCACTACGTCAGCGTATGGCACTGGGTTCGGGTAGACACCCGCAGCAACTAAGCCAGCCACGTGTGCCATATCAACAAAGAGGTAAGCACCCACTTTGTCTGCGATTTCACGGAAACGTGGGAAATCTAAGATTTGTGAGTAAGCAGAGAAACCGGCAACGATCATTTTTGGTTTGTGCTCTAAAGCCAAACGCTCAACTTCGTCGTAGTCAATCAAGCCTGCATCATCAATGCCGTACTGGATAGCGTTGTACAATTTACCTGAAGAACTGACGCTAGCACCGTGAGTCAAGTGACCACCGTGCGCCAAGCTCATACCAAGAATAGTGTCACCAGCTTCAAGTAAAGCTAAGTACACAG
>CALZAE010000027.1 GCA_945612235.1 uncultured Gammaproteobacteria bacterium
TTCCCGATGTGCTGACCACAGCAAAAAGCTTAGGTGGTGGTTTCCCTATCTCAGCGATGCTCACTACAGAAGAATATGCCAAGCATTTAGCCGTTGGCACCCACGGTACGACCTTTGGCGGTAACCCGCTGGCGTGTGCCGTGGGTGAAGCAGTCCTGGATATTATTAACACTCCAGAAGTATTAGCGGGAGTGCTTGAGAAGGGCGAATACTTACGCCAGCGTTTACGCGAGTTGGGCGCACCGCATAATTTATTTGAATTGGTGCGTGGTAAAGGCTTATTGGTCGGTGCGGTGATGAGTCCAGCCTACAAAGACCAAGCTGGTGCCTTGATGGCTGCCGCTGAGCGTGAAGGCTTATTAGTGTTGGTCGCAGGTCCGAACGTGATTCGTTTAGCGCCAAGCTTAGTGATTGACAAAGCAGATTTAGATGAAGGTCTGGCACGTTTTGAGCGCGCCATTGCCAGCTTTGTAGCGCAACACGCTCCAGCATAAGTACAGGTTTTTTAGCGCGCCATTGCTTGAGCAGTTGCGCGCCTTTTTTATTTTAAATTTAGGTAAATACCATGAACAACGAATTACAGTTATTGTTAGAAAATGAAGACGGCACACAAACCCCAGCCTCTTGCACACGCTTTGCCGTGATTTGGCAGGGTAAAGAGATTTGGGTGCAGACTGCTGGTAATGGTCAGTTGCTTATCGGTGTGGACGTTGAAGAAGGTGATGCTGAGTACGCTAACTTATTATTGCGTCCGTTAGCCACGAACTTGGTCAGCCTGCAGTTGGAAATGGAGCCGGCTGACCCTGCTGATATGCTCGAAGAAGACGACCATGTGCACACCGATGAGTGCAATCACTAAATAGCAGCTTGAGCGCTGTCCAGTGCAGCGCTGCAAGAATGTTCTAGCAGCGATATAATGCGTGTTTTAAGTCGGTGGCCGCAGGGCATCACGCACGTCTTACCGTTATCTAATTGTGGAAGAATTTATGAAAAGCGCAGAAATCCGCGAAGCCTTTTTTCGTTTTTTTGAAGAGAAGGGTCACACCCGCGTAGCCTCCAGCTCATTGATCCCAGCCAATGACCCCACGCTATTGTTTACCAATGCGGGTATGAATCAGTTTAAAGACTGCTTCCTGGGTTTAGAAAAACGCGCCTACACCCGTGCGGTCAGTAGCCAAAAGTGTGTGCGTGCCGGTGGTAAGCACAACGACTTAGAAAACGTTGGCTACACCGCGCGTCACCATACTTTTTTTGAAATGCTGGGTAACTTCAGCTTTGGTGATTACTTTAAGCGTGATGCGATTCATTACGCTTGGGAGTTTTTAACCTCAGACAAGTGGCTCAATCTGCCTAAAGACAAACTCTGGGTGACCGTCTATGAAACTGACGATGAAGCCTATGATATCTGGGTGAAAGAAGTGGGCGTACCGGCTGAGCGCATGATTCGCATCGGCGATAACGGCGGCGCACCCTATGCTTCAGATAACTTCTGGGCGATGGGTGATACCGGTCCATGCGGCCCCTGTTCCGAGATTTTCTTTGACCACGGCGAGCATATCTGGGGCGGCCCTCCAGGTTCGCCGGATGAAGATGGCGACCGTTATATTGAAATCTGGAACAACGTTTTTATGCAGTTCAACCGCACGGCCGATGGCGTCATGCACCCGCTGCCTGCACCGAGTGTGGATACCGGTATGGGTCTTGAGCGGATCAGTGCGGTGTTGCAGCATGTTAACTCCAACTATGAAATTGATCTGTTCCAGCACTTATTAGCCGGCGTGGCTGCGGCTGTGGGTACTGAGAACAATGACAACCCATCACTGAAAGTGATTGCTGACCATATTCGTTCTTGCAGTTTCTTAATTGCTGATGGTGTGGTGCCGTCCAATGATGGTCGTGGTTATGTGCTGCGCCGCATTATTCGTCGCGCCTGCCGTCATGGTCATAAGCTTGGCGCGACTGACAGCTTCTTCTATAAAATTGTTGCTCCTTTAGTGGCTGAGATGGGCGAAGCTTTCCCTGAGCTGAAACAAACTCAAGCACAGATTGAGCGCATTTTAAAAACCGAAGAAGAGCAGTTTGCTAAGACCCTTGAGCAGGGCTTACGTATTCTGGAGCAGGATTTAGTTCACTTAGAAGGCTCAGTGATTCCAGGCTCAGTGGTATTTAAACTGTACGACACTTACGGCTTCCCGATGGATCTCACTGCCGATATTGCCCGCGAGCGTGAATTGACTGTGGATGAAGAAGGCTTTGAGCGTGAAATGCAGGCACAGCGTGAACGTGCCCGTTCCGCGAGTTCCTTCGGTATTGACTACAACACCTTAGTGAAAATCGATAGCGACACTGAGTTCTTGGGTTACCAAACTCAGCAAGCTGACGCCAAGGTACTGATGTTGCTCAAAGACGGTGCCAGCGTTGAGTCTGCTTTAGAAGGCGATTCAGTAGTGATCGTGTTAGATCGCACACCTTTTTATGCGGAATCGGGCGGGCAGGTGGGTGACAGCGGTTACTTGTCTGCTGATAACTTACGTATCGACATCAGCGATACCACTAAAAGCGGTAATGCTTTCCTGCATCACGGTGTGATTACCCAAGGTACCTTGCAGGTGGGCGCTACAGTTAATGCACAAGTGAATGCAGATATGTTGCATGCCACTGCGTTAAACCACTCGGCCACGCATATTTTACATGCTGCATTGCGCGATATTCTTGGTGAGCATGTGCAGCAGAAAGGCTCATTGGTTGACAGTCAGCGTTTACGTTTTGACTTCAGCCACTTTGAAGCGGTGACGCCTGCGCAAATTAAAGCCTTGGAAGAACGCGTCAACCAAGAGATCCGTAATAACACTGCTGTGTGCACCGAAGTCACTGATATTGAAGTCGCGAAAGAAAAAGGTGCGATGGCGCTGTTTGGCGAAAAATACGGTGATCAAGTGCGTGTGCTGAGTATGGCCGATGGCTTCTCGGTGGAGTTGTGTGGTGGTATTCACGCCGAGCGTACTGGCGATATTGGTTTGTTTAAAATTACCAGCGAAGGCGGTGTGGCTGCTGGGGTGCGACGTATCGAAGCCCTGACTGGAGTTGCAGCTTGGAACTGGATGGCTGGCGCCGAAGAGCAGCTTAAGCAGGCGATGGGCTTAGTTAAAGGTACGCGCGACAATGTGTTGGATAAACTCCAAGCCTTGCTGGATCAACAGCGCAGCTTAGAAAAAGAAGTTGAGCAGCTTAAAGCCAAGGCCGCTAGCGCTGCCGGGAGCGATTTAGCTGCAGCAGCAGTTGAAGTGAATGGCGTGAAAGTTCTGGCTGCGCGTCTCGATGGCGTGGAAGGCAAGGACTTACTGGTACTGATGGATCAGCTGAAAAACAAGCTCGGCAGTGCGGTGATTTTGCTGGGTGGCGTACAAAGTGAGCGTATTGTGCTGGTGGCCGGTGTGACTAAAGACCTGACTGGGCAATTTAAAGCCGGTGATTTAATGAAGCAAGCCACAGCGGTCGTCGGTGGTAAGGGCGGTGGTCGTCCTGATATGGCGCAGGGCAGTGGCGTTGACTTAGCTCAGATTGATGCAGCACTAGCTGTGACTGTTGAGTACGTTGCCAGCAAAAGCTAAGGCGCAGCTGGATTGATGGGCACTGTGCTACTGAATAAAAGTGCGCAGTGCCAGATTGTTAAATGTTAACGATGATAAGGCGGCAGTCAAATGGCGTTAATCGTACAAAAGTTTGGTGGCACCTCGGTGGGTTCGCCTGAGCGAATTGCTCAAGTGGCCGAGAAAGTAGCGAAGTTTCGCGCAGCTGGTGATGACGTTGTTGTTGTGGTGTCTGCGATGAGCGGTGAAACCAATCGCTTATTAGCTTTAGCTAAGCAGGTTGCTGATAAGCCGTCTTTGCGTGAAATGGATGTGATGATCGCCACCGGTGAGCAGGTGACCATTGCTTTATTAGCCATAGCGCTGAATAAGATTGGCGTGCCAGCTGTGTCCTTTACCGGTGCGCAGGTGCCCATTGTTACAGACAGTGAGCATGGTAAGGCCCGCATTCTCAGCATTGATGAAGCTAAAGTCAGTGAGCAGCTTAAAGCCGGCAAGGTGGTAGTGGTTGCAGGTTTTCAGGGTGTGGATGAGCAGGGCAATATCACTACGCTCGGTCGCGGTGGTTCAGACACTACAGCAGTGGCTTTAGCAGCCAGGCTGAAGGCTGACGAATGCCATATCTATACCGATGTGGATGGTGTGTACACTACAGATCCACGTGTGGTACCGAAAGCGCAACGACTAGATCGCATCACCTTTGAGGAAATGCTGGAGATGGCCAGTCTTGGCTCAAAAATTCTGCAGTTACGTTCTGTGGAGTTTGCTGGCAAATACAATGTACCGCTACGCGTCTTGCATAGCTTTGAAGAGGGCCCAGGCACTCTAATTACCACTGATGATCATGAGGACACCATGGAGCAGCCGATTATTTCTGGCATTGCGTTTAATCGCGATGAAGCCAAACTGACGATTCGTGGCGTGCCAGATACGCCTGGTGTGGCATTTAAAATTCTAGGACCGATCAGCGCAGCCAATATTGATATTGATATGATTGTGCAAAACGTGTCGCAAGATAACACCACTGATTTTACCTTTACTGTTAATAACTCTGACTATGACAAGGCCATTGAGGTGTTGAGAGCCACAGCCAACGAGATTGGTGCGGCGCAAGTCAGTGGAACTACAAGCATCGCTAAAGTATCAATTGTTGGAGTCGGCATGCGTTCACACCCCGGTGTGGCCAGTAGTATGTTTGAGGCTTTAGCTAAAGAAAATATTAATATTCAAATGATTTCCACTTCAGAGATACGTGTTTCGGTGGTGATTGATGAAAAGTATGTGGAGCTCGCGGTGCGTGCTTTGCATACCGCATTTGGCTTAGATGCGCCAGATGCTTAAAACGGCTTAAGAGCAGCCCAGTTCGGCTGGGTTGCTAGGCTTTATTATCGCGATACACAAAACTAATTATTGCGATTAATAAAAATGCGGCGCCTATTGTGTGCAATAGCACGTGATGGGTGTACGCTATCTACGACTTACAGATGCAGACTGTAAACCTAAATTGTTTTAATAAGGAGATTGATAATGTTAATACTAACGCGTCGTGTTGGTGAGACACTGATGGTTGGTGATGAAGTCACTGTTACTGTGTTGGGTGTTAAAGGTAATCAGGTTCGTATTGGTGTGAACGCACCAAAAGAGATCGCTGTGCACCGTGAAGAGATCTACCAGCGCATCCAAAAAGAGAAAGAAGATCAGCAAGAAGAGCAAGAAAACACAAATATTTGATAAATTTGCATTTATGCTTTGCATTTTCTAAATATGTGGGTATTATACGCCCCGTGTTACGGAGAATTGGCCGAGTGGCTGAAGGCGCTCCCCTGCTAAGGGAGTACACCCTTATACGGTGTCGAGAGTTCGAATCTCTCATTCTCCGCCATATTTAGTATTGCAGAGCATGTTGTTAAAGAGTTTCAGATACAGAAAAAACTCCTTGCAAATCAAATAGATAGCTCTATAATACGCAGCAGAAAATGGACTCATAGCTCAGCTGGATAGAGTACTCGGCTACGAACCGAGCGGTCGGAGGTTCGAATCCTCCTGAGTCCACCATATTGAAAGATTTGGTTTTAATCAGATTTTTTAATGCACTACCAGTAGTGATCTGGCTAAGCACTAAAGTGGACTCATAGCTCAGCTGGATAGAGTACTCGGCTACGAACCGAGCGGTCGGAGGTTCGAATCCTCCTGAGTCCACCATATTGAAAAACCTGCATTTATTGCAGGTTTTTTTTTGCCTTTTTTTATCTTTTAATAGTCTTGATGCATCACGATTGCCTTGGCTGGTCGGTGTTTGCTTGATTGCTGTTGATATGCAGGCCGTTATCGCGAGCTTAGCCAGCAGTCGCTGGGCCTAAGACGGCTAATAGTTAGGTGCAAAATAAGCTTGCGATGCTATTATTGTCAGCTAGATAGCCGGCGTACAACCGGACAGTCATGATTTTTCAGTAGAAATTTTTTTCACATTGAGCAATCACCATGCACATTTGATCAAACCCTTGCGCGTAAAACGTTAGGGCGGAGTACCTCCTTTATGTCTGAAGTCGAAGAGAGAAAACCCCAGGAGCGCTTGCAAGAGCGTTTTTCCCAGGTGCTGGAGCTCTTGCAACGACACCGGTTGATTGAGGAGCGTGTTGCACAACAAGGCAGTGATCATCAAGAGCGTGTTGATGAGTTAGTTCAGCAGCAGCATTTAGCTGAGTTGCAGCACAAGCTGGATGAATTACACCCTGCAGATATTGCTTATATTCTTGAAGCTTTGCCCCTAGAAGACCGCTTGATGATTTGGCAGTTGGTGCGGGTTGAAAGTGATGGCGATATTTTGCTGGAAGTGTCGGATGCGGTCCGAGAAACTCTGATTGCAGATATGGATGATCAGGAGATCATCGCTGCGACTAAGGACTTGGATGCGGATGAACTGGCTGATCTTGCGCCTGAGCTGCCGCGCGATGTCGTTCAGGGTTTAATGGAGTCTTTAGATGAGCAGCAGCGTGAGCGTGTACGCTCGGCGCTCTCTTATGAAGATGAGCAAGTGGGCGCCATTATGGACTTTGAAATGGTGACCATCCGTGAGGATGTCACTCTTGAAGTGGTGCTGCGCTATTTGCGACGCTTAAAAGAGTTGCCCGATCAAACCGATAAGCTGTTTGTAGTGGATGTGGCGGGTATTTTAAAGGGTGTTTTACCGATTAAGCGTTTGTTGGTCAATGATCCGGAATGCATGGTGCATGAGGTGATGGCTGATGATCCGGTGACTTTTTACCCTGATGAAGATGGCTCTTTTGCTGCGCAAGCCTTTGAGCGTTACAACCTCGTTTCTGCGCCTGTAGTGGAAAAAAGCGGCAAGTTGATCGGTCGTCTAACCGTTGATGAGATGGTGGATTTGATTCGTGAAGAGTCGGAAAGCGAAGCGCTGAGCCGTGCGGGTTTACGTGAAGAGGAAGATATTTTCGCTTCGGTGTGGAAATCACTGAAAAACCGTTGGGCGTGGCTGGCGATTAACTTAATTACCGCCTTTGTTGCCTCACGGGTAATTGGATTATTTGAAGACTCGATTGAAAAGCTGGTGGCGCTGGCAGCCTTGATGCCTATTGTGGCTGGAATCGGGGGTAACTCAGGTAATCAGACTATTACTATGATTGTGCGGGCGATGGCGTTGGATCAGTTGTCGACGGGTAATACCTCGCGTTTGATGCGTAAAGAGTTGGGTGTGGCACTGATCAATGGGGTGATTTGGGGTAGCGTGATTGGATTAGTGGCTTGGTTGCTGTACGACAGTTGGTCATTGGGTATGGTAATGACCGCGGCAATGACCTTGAATTTACTGTTAGCCGCCTTGATGGGTGTAATTATTCCTATGACTATGGTCCGTTTGGGGCGTGACCCGGCACTAGGATCAAGTGTATTAATTACCGCGATGACAGACAGTGGTGGTTTCTTTATCTTTTTAGGTTTAGCCACGGTATTTTTGCTGTAAGCGCGCCTGTAAATTATAAAAGCGCGGCTCTGGCTCATTAAAAAGCACTCTAATGTTTGCTAAATGGGTTCGATTCGCGCTAATGTTTACCGGTTTTAGCTGTCATTCACTGGCTGTTACGTCAGTTGCGGCATTAATACAAACTATAAGATTGCCCTTGCAACTCAGGAAATGGAGCGTATATGACCTCTCAGCAACTCCTCTTAGAAGGCGTTGAACTCATGTTTTTTGGCATGGGTCTCGTTTTTTTGTTTTTGGTTTTACTGATCTTCTGTATTAAAGGTATGTCATTTGTTTTGGAGCGTATTGCACCAGAAGAAATGCATAGCGCAACGGCCACCGCCGTGACCACACGTGCACCGAGCACGCAAGCGGTTGATACAGATACTCTACAAGCCATCCAAATTGCCATTAAACAACACCGTGCCCGTCGCGGCTGAGTGTACCTATCCGGAGTTTTTCCCTAATGACTAGCACCAAGCCACTCGGTATTACTGACGTAGTGTTACGTGATGCTCACCAATCTATTTTAGCCACCCGTGTTCGTTTAGAAGACATGTTGCCCATTGCTGGCAAACTTGACCAAGTAGGTTTTTGGTCAGTGGAATCTTGGGGTGGAGCCACTTTTGACTCCTGTATTCGCTATTTAGGCGAAGATCCATGGGAGCGTATTCGTGCACTAAAGCAAGCGATGCCCAATACTCCACAGCAAATGCTGCTGCGTGGACAAAACTTACTGGGCTACCGTCACTATGCAGATGATGTGGTTGATAAGTTTGTTGAGCGTGCGGCGATTAACGGCGTTGATGTGTTCCGTGTCTTTGATGCGATGAACGATCCGCGTAACCTCGATCGCGCTTTAAAAGCGGTCAAGGCGAACGGTAAGCATGCGCAAGGTACGATTTCTTATACCACTAGCCCTGTGCATAATATGCAAATGTGGGTGGATTTGGGTAAGCAGATTGAAGACTTAGGTGCTGACTCGATTGCCATTAAAGATATGGCGGGTATTTTAACGCCCTATGTTGCTTATGAATTGGTAAGTAAGTTAAAGGCCAGCCTGTCGATCCCGATTCATATGCAGTGCCACGCAACTGCCGGTTTGTCATCAGTTGCCATTTTGAAAGCGGTAGAAGCAGGTATTGATAACGTTGATACCTCGATTTCATCCATGTCGATGACCTACGGCCATTCGCCAACCGAATCTGTGGTGGCGATGTTCCAGAATACGCCGCATGACACCGGTTTGAATTTAGAGTTGCTGGAAGAAGTGGCTGCTTATTTCCGTGAAGTGCGGAAAAAATATGCCAAGTTTGAAGGCACGCTCAAAGGTGTGGATTCGCGTATTTTGGTGGCGCAAGTGCCAGGCGGCATGCTGACCAATATGGAAAACCAGCTTAAAGAGCAGGGCGCTGGTGATAAGTTCGATGAAGTATTGGCAGAGATCCCACGTGTACGTGAAGATTTAGGCTTTATTCCTTTAGTGACACCGACCTCGCAAATTGTTGGTACGCAAGCGGTGATTAACGTGTTGACCGGTGAGCGTTACAAGTCAATCACTAAGGAAACAGCGGGCGTATTAAAAGGCGAATACGGTGCTGCACCTGCGCCATTTAATGCTGAGTTGCAAGCTCGAGTGCTTGATGGTGCTGAGGCTGTAGTCTGCCGTCCTGCTGATTTGATCGACGACGAAGTTGAAAAGTTGACTGCTGAGTTGAAAGGCTTGGCACAAGAGAAAAATATTCGCTTAGCTGATGACATCATTGACGATGTGTTGACTTACGCGCTCTTCCCGCAGATTGGTCTGAAGTTCTTAGAGAACCGCGATAATCCGGATGCCTTTGAACCCGTACCAACGGGTAATGAGATTCTGGGTGGCCAGGCTTCAGGTCCACAAGCCTATACCGTTGATGTCAATGGCAAAACCTTTGTTGTACAGGTTAACGAGGGTGGCGACATTGAAGGCTTAAAAGCAGTAGGTGAAGCCACTGCATGTGCGCCAGAGCCTGTGGCTGAAGGTGCAGGTGATCCTCAAGGGGCGCCATTGGCGGGTAATATCTTTAAGGTATTAGTCAAGCCAGGTCAGGCCGTTGAAGAAGGTGATGTCGTTATTATTTTAGAAGCCATGAAAATGGAAACTGAAATTCGAGCGTTTCGTCGCGGTGTTATCGGTGCTGTCAACGTTAAAGTTGGCGATGCAGTGTCAGTGGGCGATAGCCTGCTGACCATCGCTTGAGGGCTAGAATATGGATAAGCTCTTGAATTTATGGCACAACACTGGCATCTACCAGCTTGAAGCCGGTCAGGCTTTAATGATTGCTATCTGCTTGGGGTTGGTGTTTTTGGCAATTCGTAAAGGCTTTGAACCTTTGCTGCTGATCCCAATTGGTTTTGGTGGTTTACTTGCTAATATTCCGGCAGCTGGTATGGCTGAGTCGGGCGGTTTATTAGCGATGCTGTACGATGTGGGGTTGCCAACCAGTGTGTTCCCACTGCTGATTTTTATGGGTGTTGGTGCCATGACGGACTTCGGTCCGATGCTGGCTAACCCTAAAACTCTGCTCTTAGGGGCGGCAGCGCAGTTTGGTATTTTTGGTACCTTGCTGGGTGCTTTAGCAATCGGCATGCTGGGTATTCCAGGATTGGAGTTCACTCTGCAAGAAGCGGCTTCGATCGCCATTATTGGTGGTGCTGATGGTCCAACCTCAATCTATGTTACATCACGCTTAGCGCCTGATTTACTGGGTCCGATTGCGGTTGCTGCGTACTCCTATATGGCGCTGGTACCCTTGATTCAGCCGCCAATTATGCGCGCGCTAACCACGCCTGAAGAGCGCTCAATCGTCATGTCGCAATTGCGTCATGTCGGCCAAGTTGAGAAAATTGTCTTCCCGTTAGTGTTGTGCTTGCTGATCGGCATGTTATTGCCTGATGCGGCGCCGTTGGTGGGTATGTTTGCCTTTGGTAACTTGATGCGCGAATGTGGCGTGGTTGAGCGTTTAGCGGATACGTCACGTAATGCGTTGATTAATATCGTGACAATTGGCTTAGGCTTAACCGTAGGGTCGAAGTTATCTGCTGAATCATTCTTGCAAATTAAAACCTTAGGGATTTTGTTGTTGGGTATGATTGCGTTCAGTGCGGGTACGGCGATGGGTATTGTCATGGCAAAAGTCATGAACAAGTTCAGTACCAATAAAATCAACCCGTTGATTGGTTCTGCTGGCGTCTCTGCTGTGCCTATGGCTGCGCGGGTTTCTAACCGTGTTGGACTTGAGTCCAATCCGCAAAACTTCTTACTTATGCATGCCATGGGTCCGAACGTTGCGGGTGTGATTGGCTCAGCTGTTGCTGCGGGTGTGCTGTTGAGTTTTGTTAGTTAAAACTTAATAAAGTACACTAATACACAAAGGCTGCCCTCTGAGGCAGCCTTTGTGGTTCTGGGTGATAGGTTTTTTATATATAGTGGACTGCTTATTGCATGCTTCTTGTGGTGCAGGTCTTGGCGTCAATCTTTAGTGCGTGTGCACTCAGTCGAAAAAGAGAATAGTCAGTGAATAACTCGCAACTCAAAAATAATATGCGTACCGGCGTAGGATTGCTCAAGCAGGGCAATTTGGGTGTGCCTATATTGTTGTTAGTTATTTTAGGCATGATGACCTTGCCGATTCCAACCATGTTGTTGGATATATTTTTCACCTTTAATATTGCCCTGGCCATTATTGTATTGCTGGTGGGTGTGTATGCCATGCGCCCGCTTGATTTTGCTGCGTTCCCAACGATTTTGCTGGTAGCGACCCTGATGCGCTTGTCCTTGAACGTGGCTTCAACGCGCGTGGTGTTGTTGCACGGTCACGAAGGCGGTGATGCTGCGGGTAAAGTGATCCAAGCCTTCGGTGAAGTGGTGATTGGTGGTAACTACGTGGTCGGTGCCGTGGTCTTTGCCATCTTGATGATTATTAACTTTGTGGTGGTGACTAAGGGTGCGGGGCGTATTTCTGAGGTGAGTGCGCGTTTTACCTTGGATGCCATGCCCGGTAAACAGATGGCGATTGATGCGGATCTCAACGCTGGCTTGATTGACCAAGAGCAAGCCAAGATCCGTCGCAGTGATGTGGCGCAAGAAGCGGACTTCTATGGTTCGATGGATGGTGCCAGTAAGTTTGTGCGCGGTGATGCGGTGGCTGGTCTGTTGATTTTGTTTATTAACTTGATTGGCGGCATTGCCATTGGTGTCGCGCAGCACGATTTGAGTTTTATGGACTCAGCTAAGGTGTATGCATTGCTGACCATTGGCGATGGCTTGGTCGCGCAAGTGCCTTCACTGTTGCTATCCACTGCAGCAGCAATGATGGTGACGCGCGTGACCACCTCTGAAGATATGGGCGAGCAAATTCAACGCCAAATGTTTACTTCGCCTAAAGCCTTGGCGGTGTCTGCAGCAATCTTGATTGCTATGGGTGCTGTACCTGGCATGCCGCATATGTCCTTTATTGGCTTAGGCTTACTGGCAGCCGGTGGTGCGTATTTGATTTGGAAGCGTCAGAACGATAAAGACTTAGCTGTAGTGGAAAAAGAGCAGCGTGATCTTGAGCAGTTACCCGCGCCGGTCAGCGCTGAGAACCGTGAATTGGGTTGGGATGATGTCACGCCGGTAGATATGGTGGGATTGGAAGTGGGGTATCGCCTTATCCCTTTAGTGGACCGCAATCAAGGTGGTCAGTTGTTGGCGCGTATTAAAGGCGTGCGTAAAAAGCTTTCACAAGACTTAGGGTTTTTGATGCCTTCGGTGCATATTCGTGACAACTTGGATTTATTGCCTAACGTGTACCGCCTGACTTTGATGGGTGTGACTGTGGCTGAAGCTGAGGTGTATCCCGAGCGCGAATTGGCGATTAACCCGGGTCAAGTTTTTGGCACTCTCAATGGTATCGATACTGTTGATCCGGCTTTTGGCTTGGAGGCGGTGTGGATTGAGCCGAGTCAACGCGATCAAGCACAGTCATTAGGTTACACAGTGGTGGATACCAGCACGGTAGTGGCCACTCATTTGAATCAAATCCTCAATAAACACGCGCATGAGTTGCTCGGACACGAAGAAGTGCAACAATTGATGCAGGTCTTGGCAAAAAGCTCACCTAAATTAGCTGAAGAGCTGATCCCAGGCATGATTTCCTTATCCAGTTTACTGCGTATTTTACAAAGCTTGCTACAAGAGCAAGTGCCGGTGCGCGACATTCGCAGTATCGCTGAGGCCATTGCTGAGACGGTGTCGCGCAGTCAAGATCCTGACGTTATCGTGGCGGCAGTGCGTGTCGCGTTATCGCGTGCCATAGTGCAAAGCATTGTCGGGCTTGAGCCAGAGCTGCCTGTGATTACATTAGAACCAAGGTTGGAACAGATATTGCTTAGTAGTATGCAGAAGGCCGGACAAGGTTCAAGCGAGGGGGTATTGCTTGAACCTGGGATGGCAGAGAAACTACAGAAGTCTCTGATAGAGGCAGCGCAGCGTCAGGAAATGCTAGGTAAGCCAGTGGTGTTATTAGTTGCTGGACAGATTCGAGCCATGATGTCGCGTTTTGCCAGATTAGCCGTACCGAATATGTATGTGCTGGCCTATCAAGAGATTCCAGACAATAAGCAAGTCACTATCGTGGCAACGGTAGGACAAAATTGATCGAGGGCTGACTTATGCAGGTCAAACGATATTTCGCAGCAGACATGCGCCAAGCAATGAATCGTGTACGTGAAGAACTTGGCGTGGATGCGTCGATTATTTCTACACGCCGTGTTGCTGGTGGTGTTGAGTTGACCGCGGCCCTTGATTATCAGGCTCAGCCTTCAGTCACACGTCCAAATCCAGCGCTCGAAGCTGAGTTGCGCAAAACCCAAGCGCAAATTCTGCAGGCGCATGTCAGCTTGCAGGAGCGTCAAGAAACTGGTGTTGCCAGCCAAAACCGTCAGTTGCTTGAAGAAGTGATGCAGCGTGTGAATCCTGCTCCTGCTGCTTCAAGTTACGCGCCATCTGTGCAGATGAGTTCTGGCAATCAAGGCGATATGGCTGCCATGCGTTCTGAGCTTAATAGCTTGCGTGAAATGCTGGAGGCGCAACTGGGTAATATGGCGTGGGACTCAATGCGCAATCAGCAGCCGGTGCATGCTGTGTTATGGCAGCGCTTGCAGAAAATGGGCTTGCCAGTGGATATCGTGCGTTCGGTGTTGGAGCGTGTTGCGCATGAGCAAGATCAAGAACAGGCTTGGCAGATGGCGTTAACCTTTTTAACGCACACTATTCGCACGCCACACACCGAGCCTGTTGCGGATGGTGGGGTGATTGCTTTAGTGGGCCCAGCTGGCGCGGGTAAAACCACAACTTTAGCAAAGCTTGCCGCGCGTTATGTGCTGGAGCATGGCGCACATGGGATTGCTTTAGTGAGCATGGACAGCTATCGCATTGGTGCACAAGAGCAGTTGAAAACCTTAGGTCGCATCTTAAATATCCCTGTCAGTTATGTGGCTGAAGGTGAAACTCTGGCTGATACACTCAAGCCTTTAGCGCACAAGCGCGTAGTTTTGGTGGATACTGCCGGTTTACCAGCCAGTGATCCAGCGCTGGGCTTGCAGTTAGATAATTTGGCAGCGCCTGGTGTTGCAGCAAAAAACTATTTAGTGATGCCGGCGACCAGTCAGGCACAAGTGATGCAAGCTGCTTGGCATGCGTATAAGCGTTGTGGTTTGGCCGGCTGCATTATTACTAAAGTGGATGAAGCAATCAGTTTAGGTGAGGCTTTAGGTATGGCAATAAGCCATAACTTGCCTGTAGCCTATACAACAGACGGTCCTAAAATACCTGACGATATACAAATACCACGTAGCGACGAATTAATGAGTCGTGCTGTTGAACTGCACAAAGCCCAAGAGCCTGCAGGCGACATCATGGCGCAAATGTACGTAGGATCCCCGCTGACCGCACAGTATGCGGGTTAGATTTGAGTGATAAGGTATTGAATACAATGACCAGTAAACAGACACAGCCAGTTCAAGTGATTGCCGTAACCGGTGGTAAGGGTGGAGTGGGTAAAACCAACGTGTCAGTCAATTTATCCATTGCTTTGGCTGCCTTAGGTCGCAAAGTGGTATTGCTTGACGCTGACTTTGGTCTTGCGAACGTTGACGTGTTGTTGGGTCTGCACCCTACGCATACCTTGGCTGATGTGATGGACGGCAAGTGTGATTTGCGTGATGTGCTGCTGGCAGGCCCAGGGGGTATTAAAATTGTACCTGCATCGTCAGGCACCCAGAGCATGGTTGAAATGACGCCGATGCAGCATGCTGGATTAATCCAAGCATTTAGCGAGTTGGGCGACAATATTGATGTGTTGGTGATTGATACCGCTGCAGGTATTGGAGATTCGGTCACCAGTTTTGTGCAGGCGGCACAAGAAGTGATTATGGTGGTGTGTGACGAGCCTACGTCAATCACCGATGCTTACGCCTTGCTTAAACTACTCAATCGCAATCACGGCATGACGCGTTTTCGCGTGTTGGCCAATATGGCACACAGCCCGCAAGAAGGCCGTAATTTATTTAATAAGTTGGTTAAAGTCACCGAGCGCTTCTTAGATGATGTCACGCTGCAGTATTTAGGAGCAGTGCCTTACGATGAAATGGTACGTAAAGCAGTACAGAAGCAGCGTGCAGTGTATGATGCCTTCCCGCGCGCTAAGTGTTCTTTAGCTTTTAAAGCCATGGCGCAACAGATTGACAGTTGGCCGTTGGCGCGAACTCCGCGTGGGCATCTAGAGTTTTTTGTGGAGCGGTTAGTTAACCACACTGGAACGGAATAAAATGGATGACAAAAGCTAAAGGTTTGCAGATGTACAGCAAAGCACAGGCAGTTGATCAGCAGGCCAGCCTGGTTGAGCAACATGCTGCGCTGGTCAAGCGTATTGCTTATCATATGCTCGGGCGTTTGCCGGCAAGTGTGCAGGTGGATGATTTAATACAGGCAGGCATGATTGGTTTGCTTGAGGCCGCGAAGAAGTTTGATGCCAGTAAGGGTGCCAGTTTTGAAACCTTTGTGGGTATTCGTATACGTGGCGCCATGCTGGATGAGTTGCGCAAAGGGGATTGGACCCCGCGTTCGGTGCATCGTAATACGCGTATGGTCTCAGATGCGGTGCGCACCATTGAGGCGCGTACCGGGCAAGATGCTAAAGATTTAGAGGTGGCGGCCGAATTAAATCTTAGCCCTGATGAATATTATTCTATTTTAAGTGATACCCAAGGCAGTCGTTTATTCAGCTTTGATGATTTACTCGACGAAGGTGATCAGTTTAATACGCACAGTACCCAGCACGAGCCGGGACGCGATGTTGAGCAGGTGCATTTTAAACAAGCATTGGCTGATGCCATTGCAGGTTTGCCAGAGCGTGAGCGTTTAGTGTTGTCGCTGTATTATGATGAAGAATTGAATTTGAAAGAAATTGGCGAAGTGCTCGGTGTGAGTGAGTCGAGGGTCAGTCAGATCCACAGTCAATGTGCGGCTCGTCTCAGAGCGCGTTTGGCACACTGGCGCGAGTAAACACTGCGCTATCTATATTTAATGATATAAGCATGCGGTCTTGATACGGCAAAGACCGGCTTAAAATAGTTTGGAGGTTGGCTTGGATAAAAATATGAAAATCCTCATTGTTGATGACTTTTCAACGATGCGACGGATCATCAAGAACCTCTTACGTGACCTTGGTTTCACCAATACCGCAGAAGCCGATGATGGCGCAACCGCTTTACCCATGCTGAAAAATGGCAATTTTGACTTTCTAGTCACTGACTGGAATATGCCCATTATGAGCGGTTTGGACTTGTTGCGTGAAGTGCGAGCAGATGAAAACCTTAAGCACTTACCCGTGCTGATGGTGACGGCTGAAGCTAAGCGTGATCAGATCATTGCTGCAGCGCAAGCGGGCGTCAACGGCTATGTGGTAAAACCATTCACTGCACAAGCTTTGAAAGATAAAATTGAAAAAATCTTTGTGCGTGTTAACGGTTGAGTTTAGGCGGTGAGGAAACTATGGGACAGGATAAAAGCAGTGAAGATGACTTTGCGTCTGCAGTTGCTTTGCATGCTCCTCAACTTCAACACAGTCTTGAACAGGGTGATTTAGCAGCAGCTGCGCAGATTATTGCGCAAATCAGTCAGGTTCGAGAAAGTGCTTTGTACCGCGAGGTGGGGCGCCTAACACGTGAGTTGCACACGGCTATTATTGATTTTGATATTGATCCGCGCAATCCACATGCTAAAGAGATGTCACAAATCACCGATGCATCTGAGCGTCTACAGTATGTTGTGACCATGACCGATGAAGCAGCGAATAGCGCGCTAGATTTGGTTGAAAAAAGTGCGCCACTGGTGACTTATATCAGCTACGAAGCACAAAGCTTAACGGCTGATTGGCAGCGCTTTATGCGTCGTGAAATGAAAGCCGATGAGTTTCGGGTATTGGCCAAGCGGATTGAAGCGTTTTTATCACGCAGCTTGCATGACAGTGATCAGCTCTCGACTAATTTAAATGAAATTATGATGGCGCAAGGCTTCCAAGATTTAACTGGTCAAGTGATTAAGCGTGTCATGGCCTTGATTGCTGATATTGAAGCCAACTTGGTCAAGCTGTGTGTGATGGCGGGGCAAGTGGATCGTGTGGCTGGTATTGAGCATTCCACAGAAGATTTACGTAAAAAAGCGGGCAAAGAAAAAGACAGCGCTGCAGGCGAAGGTCCGCAGATGCATGCCGATATACGAGATGATGTCGTCACAGATCAAGTTGATGTCGATGACTTGCTCTCCAGTTTAGGGTTTTAAGAGGAGCACACATGGGCTTTGATGCAGATGAAGAGATCCTCCAAGACTTTTTAGTGGAGGCAGGTGAGATTCTAGAATTGCTATCCGAACAGCTCGTTGAGCTTGAAGGTAGCCCTGATGATATGAATCTGCTCAATGCTATTTTTCGTGGCTTCCATACTGTTAAAGGCGGTGCAGGCTTCTTGCAGTTGCATGAATTGGTTGCTTGCTGCCACATTGCGGAAAACGTCTTTGATATTTTACGAAAAGGCGAGCGTCATGTTACACCCGAGCTGATGGATGTGGTGCTGCAAGCCTTAGACAGCATCAATGAAATGTTTCAAGAGGTGCGTCAAGGCGCACCCTTGACGCCTGCCACGGATGAGTTACTTGCAGCGCTGACGCAACTGGCTCAACCAGCCAGTGCCGATGAGGACATCAGTGCAGAGTATGCACTTGATGAGCCTGTGCAGATTGACGATGCTGCAGATCTTGAGTTTGATCAGTTGTTGGATGCCATAGCGCCAACGCCAGACAGTTCGGTTGCTGCTGAGTCAACTGGCAGCGATATCATTACTGATGATGAGTTTGAGGCCTTGCTCGATCAGTTGCATGGTTCAGGTCATAGCCCATCCGGCCAGGCACAAATGCCAATCGAAGCAGATCACAGTACAGGTGATGATGAGATCACCGATGATGAGTTTGAGGCCTTGCTGGATCAATTGCACGGTAAAGGCAAGTTTAATCTGGATAGTGCTGAGGAGCATGAAACACCCGTTGCACAGAGCAATCAGCAGCCGGCGGAGGGTGCAGTTGATCCGACAGTGATCAGTGATGATGAGTTTGAATCCTTGCTCGATGAGTTGCATGGCAAGGGTAAGTTCCAAGCCTCTGTGGCTGATGTTGATGCGTCGCAAGCAGATGCCGCCACCGAGGTCGAGTCAAGTCAAGCAGCATCCGCGCCACAGCCTGCCGCCGCGGCTCAAGCTAAGTCTGCAACTGAGCCTGAGTCTAAATACACCGGCCCTGAGCGTCGCAGCGTTGCGCGTGCACCCGCACCTGAAGTGGAAACCACAGTACGTGTGGATACCGCGCGCCTTGACGACATTATGAATATGGTCGGCGAATTGGTGCTGGTACGTAACCGCTTGGTGCGCTTGGGTGCCGACAGTGCCAACGAAACCATGTCAAAAGTGGTCGCCAATCTCGATGTGGTCACGGGTGATCTGCAAGCTGCGGTGATGAAAACTCGCATGCAGCCGATTAAGAAAGTATTTGGCCGTTTCCCGCGCTTAGTGCGTGATATGGCGCGCAGCTTAAAGAAACAAATTCGCTTGGAATTGGTGGGTGAAGACACCGATCTGGATAAAAATCTAGTTGAAGCGCTGGCAGATCCTTTGGTGCACTTGGTGCGCAACTCAGTGGACCATGGTATTGAGTCGCCAGAGGAACGTATTGCCGCAGGTAAAGCAGCGGAAGGCTGTGTGGTGTTAGCCGCCAGTCAAGAAGGTGATCATATTCAGCTGACCATTACTGATGATGGCAAGGGTATGAATGCTGATGTGTTACGCAATAAAGCCATTGAAAAAGGTATGTTGGAAAAAGAGGCGGCCGAACGTTTAACTGATCTTGAGTGTTATAACTTGATCTTCGCCGCGGGCTTCTCAACTAAAACTGAAGTGTCGGATGTCTCGGGTCGTGGTGTGGGTATGGATGTGGTGAAAACCAAAATCGCCCAGCTCAACGGCACCGTCAACGTGTTCTCGACACCGGGTCAAGGCTCGCAAGTAGTGATTAAAGTTCCACTGACCTTAGCGATTATGCCGACCTTAATGGTGATGTTAGCCAATCAAGCCTTTGCGTTTCCGTTGGTGAATGTGAATGAGATTTTCCACTTAGACTTGTCGCGCACTAATATTGTTGATGGACAGGAAGTGATTATTGTGCGTGATAAAGCCTTGCCGCTGTTTTATTTAAAGCGCTGGCTACTACCGCATGCACCGCACGATCAGCAAGACCAAGGCCATGTGGTGATCTTAACCGTGGGCAATGAGCGTATTGGTTGTGTGGTCGATCAGTTGATCGGTCAAGAAGAAGTGGTGATTAAGCCTTTAGGCAAAATGCTCCATGGCACACCGGGGATGTCGGGCGCTACCATTACCGGCGATGGCCGTATTGCTTTAATTTTAGATATTCCAGGCTTGCTTAAAAACTATGGACAACGCTACTGAGTCTGCATAAGGCTAGAGCGTTGCTTTTGGAGTAAGTATGACAGTCAAGGTTTTAGTGGTTGATGATTCAGGCTTTTTTAGACGCAGATTGACCGAAATACTCTCCTCAGATGGCAATATTGAGGTTGTGGGTACCGCGGCCAATGGGCAAGAAGCTATTGAGCAAACGCTAGCCTTGCGCCCTGATGTGATCACCATGGACTATGAAATGCCGGTGATGGACGGGATTACTGCGGTCAAACAGATTATGCAGCGCAGTCCAACACCAGTGTTGATGTTCTCTTCGCTCACCCATGAAGGTGCGCGGGTGACCTTGGATGCTTTAGATGCTGGCGCCTTAGATTATTTACCAAAAAATTTCGAAGATATTTCACGCAATCCGCAAAAAGTACGGCAGATGCTGTGCGATAAAGTGCATGTGTTGGCTAAAAGTAACCGCCGCGTTCTGGCGCGTTCGAGCGTTTTAGCCAGCGCTGCAACTTTAGCTAAAACATCAACTGCTGCGTCAATTCCGGCAGTTCAACCCAGCGCCCGTCCTCGGACAACCTTGAGCAGTACGCCAGCCGTTGCGCCAACGCCGACTGTAGCGCGTACCACTCGCACTGCACCTATAGCGCGGCCGCTGTTGCAGAACGCTGGCGATACTGTTTTAGCCTCGACGGTCAGTCCGCCGCGCAAAGCCTATCGACTTGTGGCCATTGGTACTTCAACGGGTGGTCCTGTGGCGTTGCAAAAAGTTCTGACTCAATTACCTGCTGATTTTCCAGCACCTATTGTGATGATTCAGCATATGCCGGCGACTTTTACGAAGGCTTTTGCTGAGCGTTTAAATAAGCTGTGCCGGATCGATGTTAAAGAAGCTGAAGAAGGGGATATGTTACGCCCTGGTTTAGCCTTGCTGGCGCCAGGCGGCAAGCAAATGATGATTGATGCGCGCGGCTTTGTGCGAATTTTACCCGGCGATGAGCGCCTAAATTATAAGCCCAGTGTGGATGTGACCTTTGGTTCGGCAGCTAAAGTGTTTAACGATAAGGTTTTAGCTGTAGTGCTCACCGGTATGGGTTCTGATGGCCGTGAAGGCGCACGTATGCTCAAACAGGCCGGCAGCCAAGTCTGGGCGCAAGATGAAGCCAGTTGTGTGATTTATGGTATGCCCATGGCCGTGGTCAAGGCCGGTTTAGCCGATTTTGTCTACAGTTTGGATAGCGTTAGCGGTTTCTTAATTGAGGCCTGTAGCTGATGGATGTGCTGAGCCTAGTGGGTTTGGTGATGGCTTTTGTGGCCATCATCGGCGGTAATTACCTAGAAGGTGGGCATATCGCAGGCCTGCTCAATGGCCCTGCAGCCTTAATTGTCTTTGGCGGAACCTTAGGTGCAGCACTGTTACAAACGCCGGTAAGTCATTTTAAACGCGCCACACAAATACTCAGTTGGGTGATTTTTCCACCTTACGCCAATTTACCCAGTGCCATTAATAATGTGATTGGCTGGAGCATGACTGCGCGTAAGGATGGCTTGCTCGGACTGGAAGCCATTGCTGATGCCGAGTTGGATCCTTATGCGCAAAAAGGCTTGCAGCTGTTGGTGGACGGTGTCGAAACTGAAGATATTCGCAGTATTATGGAAGTAGACTTATACACCCAAGAAGACCGTGATTTAAATGCGGCAAAGTTTTTTGAGTGTATGGGCGGTTATGCACCTACCATTGGTATTATTGGTGCAGTGATGGGCTTGATTCATGTGATGGGTAATCTAGCTGATCCATCACAATTAGGCAGTGGGATTGCGGTGGCTTTTGTGGCAACAATTTATGGTATTGGCTCGGCGAACCTGCTGTTTTTACCCATCGCCAGTAAAATTAAAACGACAGTGATACGCCAGTCACGTTATCGCGAAATGCTGCTCGAAGGGATTTTGTCCATTGCCGATGGTGAAAATCCGCGCTCCATTGAATTAAAGCTGCAAGGCTTTATGGAATAAGCATGGCACGCCGACGCAGACAGGAAGACCCCATCAACCATGAGCGTTGGTTGGTGTCTTATGCTGACTTTATTACCCTGTTGTTTGCTTTTTTTGTGGTGATGTATTCCATCTCCTCGCTCAATGAAGATAAATATAAAGTGCTGACTGAATCCATTGAAGGGGTGTTTCAGCAACAAGATCGTTCAGTTAAACCCATACCTATAGGTGATGAACGCTTGCAGGGGCAGGGGCAAGAGGGCGATGCACAAGTGCCTGAGGAAGGGCAGCCCCCTGATCCATTGGCCAGTATTGCTGAACAAATTCGCGATCAGTTTGATGGGCTTTTAGGCGACGGTCAGTTGCATGTGCGCGCCAATGAAATGTGGTTAGAGTTGGAGTTGAGCTCAAGTCTATTGTTTCCCAGTGGCGATGCTCTGCCACATCAAGATGCCTTCGATATTGTTGAGAAAATTGCCAAAATTTTAGGCCCCTTTGATAACCCGATTCAGGTCGAAGGTTTTACTGACAACTTACCCATACGTACTGCGCTCTATCCGACTAACTGGGAGTTATCTGCCGCGCGTGCTGCCAGTGTTGTCAGAATGCTGGCGATGAGTGACGTAGCGCCGCAGCGCTTGGCAGCAGTGGGTTATGGTGAGTTTCAACCCATTGCGGACAATGCAGACAGTGAGGGGCGTGCGCGCAACCGACGTGTGGTGTTAGTGATTTCACGCAATGTCGACAGCCGCCGACAAGCTGCTATACCCGCAGAGTAGTGCTGATATCTTTTAGAACTGGCATATAGCTTGCTTGTTGTACTAAGAGTTGCGAAGAAAACGATGTGATGTCAAGCAATTGGCATGGGATAACAGCCGCTTAATACAGCGCACTGGCGCTTGGGGTATGTCATGAGAATCTGGGCCGTAGCCAATCAAAAAGGTGGCGTGGGCAAAACCACAACAACATTAGCCTTGGCTGGCCTGCTGGCTGATGCGGGTCGCCGCGTGCTGGTTGTGGACTTGGATCCGCACGGTTCCATGACCAGTTATTTTGGTTACGATCCCGACAGTATGGAGCACAGTTGTTACGACCTGTTTCAGTATGCTGGAGTGATTCCTGCTTATTTGCCGCAACAGTTGTTGTGCGATACCAGTCATGAAAACCTTAAATTACTACCCTCGAGTACCGCTTTAGCAGTCTTGGAGCGCCAGTCGCCGGGTAAAGATGGTTTGGGTTTAGTGATCAGTCGCACTTTAGCAGTGCTGGAGGATGAGTTTGATTTTGTGTTAATCGACAGTCCACCACTGCTTGGTGTGTTGATGGTGAATGCCTTGGCAGCCAGTGAGCATTTGTTGATTCCTGTACAAACTGAGTTTTTGGCGTTGAAAGGTTTGGAGCGCATGCTCAATACGCTAAAAATGATTAACCGTTCACGCAAGCAAGCGCTGCCGTATACTATTGTTGCGACTTTATTTGACCGACGTACCCAAGCCTCGATGGTGGCGTTGCGCATGTTGAAAAAGCAATATCCAGACACCTTGTGGCAAGCTTATATCCCCGTAGATACGCGTTTGCGTGATGCCAGTCGAGCAGGATTGGTGCCCTCTCGTTTTGATAAAAGCAGTCGCGCTATTTTAGCCTACCGAGCCTTGCTCAAGCATGTGCTCGGTGTGTATTTGCAGGCCAAGCAAGCTCGCCAGGCTGAGATGGATGCGCGTACGCCAGTTGTGTCAGCCCAAGTGATTCCGTTGAAAAAAATCAGTGGTTAAAACAGTGCGTGATCGGCATCAGCTGTGTGAGTTAATAGAGAATAGAGTATGAGTAAATATACCCAGCAGGCTGCTTTACAAGGCTACTTAGATGCTTTGCTCAATGATGTTGAGCCTGAAGAGCTACGCCCTGAGCCTGAACTCAAACCTGTTTCTGAATTGGCTGCGGTTAAGCATTTAGTATTGCTCGACAAGCCTAAGCTGCCTTTGATTGTGCCGCCTGTAGCGGTGCATCAGCCTTTACTGAGTGAAGAGTACATCAGTCAACTGCCCACCTCAGTGCGCATTGCGGACGTTGTGCCAGTGGTTTTGGAGCCGGAGGTGGATGTTGCAGCGCAAGCAGAGTTGGGCACGGTCAGTTGGGCGGATAGTGCTTTTGAGTGCTTGTTGTTTGATGTAGCAGGGCTGACGTTAGCCGTGCCTTTAGCAGCCTTGGGAACGATTTACCCTATGGCTCACCAAGAGCTCACCCCTTTATTTGGTCAGCCGGATTGGTTTATTGGTATATTGCCGACCGCGCAAGGCCAGTTGAAGGTATTAGAAACCGCGCGCTGGGTGATGCCAGAACGCTATACTGAAGGTATGCGTGATGATTTAAAATATATCATTTCCATCAATGGTTATGATTGGGGCTTAGCAGTGAACCGCGTGCGTCATGCTATTCGTGTTGAGCCTGAACAAGTTAAGTGGCGTACACAGCGTGCTAAGCGTGCTTGGCTGGCCGGGACAGTGATAGAGCATATGTGTGCTTTATTGGATGTAGAGGTCTTAGCGCAGTTAATTACAGGTAAAGATATACCCAGTGGCATTGATCAATAGCGACTGATAAATTGCGGTTTAGTATGAGCAGCAGAGCTCAAATAAGGGGAAGAATAATGCAGAACTCATCAGTTCATAGTGCCGATGATCCTATTTTACAGTGGGTGACC
>CALZAE010000028.1 GCA_945612235.1 uncultured Gammaproteobacteria bacterium
TAGCGCGCAAGGTATTACCGGTATCAACCACGTCAATGATTTTATCGGCTAAACCTACCAACGGCGCTAATTCCATTGAACCGTAGAGCTTAATGATATCCACCTGACGGCCTTGCTCGGCATAGTAGCGCTTGGCAACGTTGACGAACTTAGTCGCCACACGTAAACGGCCAGTGGGCTCAGGCGTATTGACTGGGCCTGCGGTCATCAGCTTGCACTTAGCAATCTGCAAGTCTAATGGCTCATACAAGCCTTGGCCGCCGTATTCCAGCAGTACGTCTTTACCCGCCACGCCTAAGTCGGCAGCGCCCAGCTCCACATAAGTGGGTACGTCTGTGGCGCGCACAATCAGTAAGCGCACATCATCGCGCGTAGTGGTGATGATTAGCTTACGACTTTTTTCGATATTTTCAGTGGGTACAATACCTGCCTGCTCTAGAAGCGGCAGGGTATCATCCAAAATTCGACCTTTTGACAATGCAATAGTTAACATAATACTAGCCCGGTACTCGTCGGATTTTCGCACCGAGGAGTTGCATTTTTTCCTCGATACATTCGTAACCACGGTCAATGTGATAAATGCGGTCAATCAGGGTGTCACCTTCCGCCATCAATGCTGCAATCACCAAACTGGCCGATGCTCGCAAATCAGTCGCCATCACTGGCGCGGCTTTGAGCTGTGGAATACCTGTGACAATCGCCGTGTTACCTTCAATTTGAATTTTCGCACCCATGCGCTGCATTTCTAAAACATGCATAAAGCGGTTTTCAAAGATGGTTTCAATCACGGTACCCGTACCTTCTGCTAAGGCATTCATCGCGATGAATTGCGCTTGCATATCGGTTGGAAACGCAGGGTATGGCGCAGTACGCACATTGACAGCTTTAGGACGCTTGCCATGCATATTGAGCTCAATCCAGTCTTTACCTGTAGTGATTTCTGCACCAGCGTCTTGTAACTTCGAGAGCACTGCTTCCAAGATAGTTGGATCAGTGTCTTTCAGCTTAACGCGACCGCCAGTCACAGCAGCAGCCACTAAATACGTACCAGTTTCAATACGGTCTGGCATCACATGATAGGTTGCGCCACCGAGCTTCTCGACGCCATCAATAGTGATGGTATCAGTACCCGCACCTTGGATTTTTGCACCCATAGCGATCAAGCAATCCGCCAGATCAACAATTTCAGGCTCACGCGCGGCGTTTTCCAACACAGTACGGCCTTTGGCTAAAGTTGCCGCCATCAAGATGTTTTCAGTACCGGTCACACTGACTACGTCAAAGAAGAAATTACCACCGCGCAAGCCACCTTCTGGTGCTTTAGCTTTAATGTAGCCATCTTCAACAGTAATAGTTGCACCCAGCGCTTCTAAGCCTCGGATGTGCAAATCCACTGGACGCGAACCAATCGCACAACCACCGGGTAAAGCCACTTCAGCCTGACCAAAGTGCGCGACCATGGGGCCTAACACCAAAATAGATGCGCGCATGGTCTTAACTAGATCATATGGAGCAATCAGTGTTTTGATGGTGCGCGGGTCGATTTCTACACTGAGTTTTTCGTCAATCACAGGCTCAATGCCCATGCGGCCAAACAGTTCAATCATCGTCGTAATATCGTGCAGGTGCGGTAAATTGCACACAGTCACAGGCGCGCTGGCCAATAAAGTTGCTGCAAGAATAGGCAGCGCAGCGTTTTTGGCGCCAGAAATACGAATTTCACCGTCTAGACGATGACCTCCGCTAATAATTAGCTTATCCATTAGAGTCTCGTTTGGTTGCTTTAAGAGCGTTCGGCCCAGGCCGTGCGAGTGTAGAACTTCATAGTGACCGCGTGGATGCTGCCATCAGCAATCCATGGGTTGAGTACGGCGTATACCTGTTGCTGACGCTTAACAGGGCTCAGAGCAGACAAATCATCACTGATGATATTAAGCTGGAAATTACAGCCCTCACCTTCAACTTCAACTTGTGTGTTGTCTAGCTTTTGTTCTAACAGTTCTTTTACTGCGACACCTTGCATACATAACCTCATTAACAACGACCAACATCTGTGCGGTCGCTACATTAGCACTTATTCTATCGTGACTGCAGATACAGCGTCAGGACTCGATACCCAGAATTTCGGTTAAGCCGCACACCTCAGCAATTTTACGCATATCCTCAGGCAAGTCAGTTAGCACAATGGCTTTACCAAACTGCTGCGCATCACGCATAAAAGCTAATAAGAGTGCTAAGCCGACACTGCTCGATTTTGTGACAGCAGTGCAATTGACCTGCACTGTTGTCGCATGTGTATTACGGATCAACGCTTGCCCCTGATCGCGCAGAGCTGCGCCACTGCTGTGATCCAGCACACCACTTAGGTGTAGGACTCCAGCAGTATCCATAGTGACCTTAGCCTGACTCACGCATCCTCCTGCGCGGCGCGTGTTTTAGCCACAGTTTCCACCCAGCTATCAATCACTCGATCTAAATCTTGGGCATTGCGTTGCATGGCCTCAGCAAACTGATCGCGGAATAATTTACCGAGGTTAATACCGTTAATGATCACATTACGCATGCGCCATTGTCCGTCGATATTGACCATAGTGTAAGAAACCGGATAAATCACACCTTTTTTATCGGTGATTTCCATCCGTACTTCACTGCGCTGTGCGCCTTGTGCTGTGCTGCCTGGCAACACACGAATGCCTTGGTTGTCATACTCAAGCAAAGCATTACCGTAAAACTGCATCAGGCTGCGCTTAAAGTTATCTTGAAAGCGCTGCATTTGCTCAGGCGTAGCGCGACGCGAATAACGCACCGTCATCACACTTTTAGAGATGCCATCGGCATCCACTACAGGGCCTAAAATATTATCCATCGCATTATAAAATGCAGCCGGGTCGGTGCGGTATTGCGCTTTATTGGCTTGTAGATCAGCTAATAAGCTCTGCGTCGTTTGTTCCACCACAACATGTGGAGCAGTAGCAGCAACGCTGGCACCGGTAAAAATCAAAGCCGTGCACAACACAGCTCGTCGTAGTAAAGATAACATAAGGGTTAATCCTGATTAACTGTGTTCATTAAAAACTTACCAATCAGCTCTTCGAGTACCAAAGAGGATTGTGTATCGTAAATCACATCACCGTCTTTTAAGACTTCATCTTCACCGCCGACGCTAAAGCTGATGTATTTCTCACCCAGCAAGCCTGCAGTTAAAATTGAAGCGGTTGTATCGGTGGGTAAGTTGTTCACCCGCTCTTGTACTTCCATGGTGACCTTACCGGTGTAAGTTTCAGTATCAAAATCAATCGCCACCACTTTACCCACGGTCACTCCAGCCATAGTGACTTTAGCGCGCGTGGTCAGGCCAGCAATATTATCAAAGTGTGCAGTCAGCTTATAAGTATCAGTGCTGTTGGCCACGGTTAAACCACTGACACGCAGTGCCAATAGCAATAACGCGAAAATACCCGCCAACAAAAACACACCCACACTAATCTCTACGGCGCGAATTCGCATCAGAAATCTCCAAACATTAAAGCAGTCAAAATAAAGTCTAAGCCCAACACCGCTAACGAGGCATACACCACGGTACGGGTTGTGGCACGGCTGATACCTTCCGATGTTGGCTCGCAATCATAGCCTTGGAATACCGCAATCCAAGTCACGACAAAGGCAAACACCACACTTTTAATCACGCCATTGAGCACGTCATTATAAAAATCAACACTGTTGACCATATTGCCCCAGTACGAGCCGTCATACACGCCCAGCCAGTCCACCGCCACCATCGCTCCACCCCAAATGCCAACGACAGAGAAAATCGCGGCCAGCAGTGGCATGGAGATAAAACCAGCCCACAAACGCGGAGCAATAATATATTTAAGCGGATCCACACCGATCATTTCCAGACTCGATAACTGTTCAGTGGATTTCATATTGCCAATTTCAGCCGTTAACGCAGAACCTGCACGGCCAGCAAACAATAAAGCGGTGACCACAGGGCCCAACTCACGCAATAAGGTTAACGCCACCATCTGCCCGACCGCTTGTTCAGAGCCAAAATCAACCAAAATGCTATAGCCTTGCAGCGCCAGCACCATGCCAATAAATAAGCCTGACACAATAATAATGGCTAAGGACAAAACACCCACAGAATACAATTGCTTGACCAGCAAGTGCATACCGGTACCCGCACCGCCACGCCCCACTAGAGCATGCCACAAGAAAATCAGCGAGCGCCCTAAGGTCTCTACAATACCCAGTCCAGCGCGGCCAAATAAGGCAATACGCTCCAATAACGACTTACGCGCCATCTGCATGATCTCCTAATAAGTCGTCACGGTAATCTTCGGCAGGAAAGTGAAAAGGTACCGGACCATCAGGAATACCTTGCATAAACTGACGAATACGCGGGTTATCTGAGTTCATCAATGCGTCAGGCGTACCTTGACCCAGCACATGGCTGTCACCCACCACATATAAATAATCGGAAATGCTCGCGGTTTCAGCCAAGTCATGGGACACCACCACACTGGTAATACCTAAGGCGTCGTTGAGCAAACGAATTAAGCGCACCAACACCCCTTTAGCAATCGGGTCTTGGCCGACAAAGGGTTCGTCATAGAGTAAAATATCAGGGTCTAAAGCAACGGCGCGCGCCAAAGCGACACGGCGCTTCATGCCACCGGATAATTCGTCTGGCATCAAATCAATCGCGCCACGCAAGCCCACCGCCTGCAGTTTCATCAACACGATATCGCGGATCATTTCTTCGGGCAATTTGGTGTGCACGCGCAATGGAAATGCGACGTTTTCAAACACATTTAAATCGGTGAATAAAGCACCGCTTTGAAATAACACACCGAACTGTTTGCGCATATCAAATAAGTCACTGCGCGATAAACTCGGCAGGTTTTGACCATTGACCACCACTTCACCCTTAGCAGGTTTGAGTTGTGCAGCCATTAAGCGTAACAGTGTCGTTTTACCGCAGCCTGACGGCCCCATCACACCTGTGACTTTGCCGCGCTGAAAGCGGATATCTACATTATCAAAAATCTTTCGTGAACCGCGTTGAAAGGTCACGCCTTTTAACTCTACGGCGAAAGTATCGTCAGCCGACATGCAAACTCCCGCTAAATAAAGGTGCTGTGTTGAGACTAGGATATTTATACATATTTTGCATATGTGATAAACGCGCCAATATAGCACTCTCCGAGCATTCCCCCAATAGAGAAGCGTAAGTGCTATGCAAAACTGCCACAGAGCTCAATCTGTAGAACACATAACAAAGGCACCCAAGGTGCCTTTGTTATCCATCAAACACTTATTTTAACAATCAGTGCTGATGACCGCCTTCACCGTGCACGTGGCCGTGCGCAATTTCTTCTTCGCTTGCAGCGCGAACACTCACAACCTTAACCTTAAAGTTAAGCTGTTGACCGGCGAGCGGATGGTTACCATCAATGGTCACTTGGTCACCATCGATATCACGGATGGTCACAATTTGCATACCACCGTCCGGTGCAGAAGCGTGGAACTGCATACCCACTTCCAGATCTTCAACACCTTCAAACATTTCACGGCCTAGGTTAGTAATCAGCTCGGCACTGTATTCACCATAAGCGTCTTCTGGCTCAATGCTGACTTCTAATTCATCACCGACAGCTTTGCCGGCTAATGCGTTTTCTAAACCAGCAATGATGTTGCTTGCACCATGCAAATAGACCAACGGCTCGGCACCAGCAGAGCTATCAATCACTTCACCGGCGTCGTTACTGAGCGTGTAGTCAATGGCGACAACGTGTTGATTGGTGATCAGCATAAAATAAAAACCTTTATCAATATGAATGAAAACCAAAGTTTACCTGCACGCGCGCGCTAATGCGACTTTAGAATAAATAGACTAATGCTCACTTGACCTACCTCCATCTCGCGCATGAAGATTGGGACACTTTATAAATGATGTGACTGTCTTATTGAGTTTATGCCGTCACATTGCACCTATTTCTATGTATCAAAAGGATCTCTCATGTCGTCTCGCAACGTGTTAGTTATCAATTGCGGCAGCTCATCGATTAAATTTGCTTTAGTGAATGAAGATAACGATGAGTTTTTAATTCAAGGCTTGGCGGAGCGTTTGGGCAGCAGTGAAGCTGTTTTAAACTGGCAGCTCGGTGATGAAAAGCATGTTGCACAACTACACGGTGCTGACCATAAGGCCGCTTTTGAGCGTCTGTTGCCTTTAGTACAAAAAGCCAGCCACGGTAAATTAACTAGTATTGGTCACCGTGTCGTGCATGGCGGCGCGCACTTTACCGCAGCCTCTGCTTTGAACCGTGAAGTGATTGATGTGATTCGCAGCGCTGCGGTATTAGCACCCTTGCATAACCCAGCCGGCTTAATTGGTATTGAAGCGGCGATGACGCTCTACCCGAACCTGACACAAGTGGCAGTATTTGACACCGCGTTCCACCAAACCATGCCGGCACACGCTTACCGTTATGCCGTACCTGAGCATTTATATACCGATCACCATGTGCGTCGTTACGGTTTCCACGGTACCAGCCATATGTATGTGAGCCGCAAAGCGGCAGCCATGACCGGCTTAGCAGTTGAAGACAGCAGCTGGTTAGTCGCGCACCTGGGTAATGGCTGCTCAACCTGCGCTGTAGTGAACGGTGAAAGTTTAGACACCAGCATGGGCTTAACCCCTCTGGAAGGCGTGGTTATGGGTACGCGCAGTGGCGATGTTGACCCAAGCCTGCACAATTACTTATCACGCACGCTAGGCTGGGATATTCAACGCATTGAAAGTGTACTAACGAAGGAAAGTGGCCTGCTGGGTCTATCTGGTCTGTCCAATGATATGCGCACCCTGATTGAAGCCAGCCAAAAAGGTGATGAGCGAGCAACCTTAGCCATTGAAGTATTCTGCTACCGTTTAGCCAAATCTCTAGCCGGCATGGCTTGTGCGCTACCAAAACTGGATGGCTTAATCTTTACCGGTGGTATCGGTGAGAACGCCAGCTTAGTACGTAGCAAAACCTTAGAACACATGCGCTTATTCAACTTCAAACTGGACGAAGAAGCGAACTTGAAGTGTACTCGTGGCGTTGCAGGTAACATCAGCGCAGAGAACCATCCGCGCGTATTGGTGATTCCGACCAATGAAGAACGTCAAATTGCCGTTGAAACATTGGCCCTTATCGACGCTAAAGCTTAATTAGAGGACGCTTGATACATGCACACTTTTTTACTTGCCCCCACCGGTTTCGGTGTCGGTTTATCATCAGTGAGCTTGGGCGTAGTCCAAGCTCTATTGCGCTCAGGCTTAAAAGTTGGTTTTTTCAAACCCATTGCCCAGCCACATCCGGATGACTCAGGCCCAGAACGCTCTAGCGCGCTGATGCAAGCCACTCATGGTATTCGCCAGCCTAAAGCGCTGTCGTTAAGCTATGTTGAGCGCATGATTGGTAATGGCCAGCTTGATGAGCTGATGGAAGAAATCGTCAGCATGCACCAGCAGATTCAAGCTGAGTACGACATCATTATTGTCGAAGGTATGACGCCATCGCGCCAAGCAAATTACGCGGAGCGCATCAACGCACACCTTGCAAAAACTATGGATGCGGAAGTCATTCTGGTCAGCGCACCGAGCAGCAACGACCTCAATGAATTATCAGACCGCATCGAGATGCAAGCCCAGCTGTTTGGCGGCACTAAAGATCCTAAAGTCCTCGGCGTGATTATCAACAAGGTTGAAGAGACGCCGATCAATGGTTTTATTGAGCGTTTAAAAAGCCATTTACCTGCGCTGCGCAAAGGTGATTTACACCTGATTGGCTGCATCGCAAAAAATGAAGAATTGAACAACGCCCGCACCAGTGACTTTGCCGAGTTAATTAAAGCTAAAGTGCATAATGCCGGTGATATCGAACAGCGTCGTGTACAGAAAGTTATTCTGTGCTCACGCACTGTGGCCAATATCGTACCTTTGCTGCAGCCAGGTGTGCTGGTGGTCTGCCCTGGTGATCGCGATGATATTATTCTCGCCACCAGTCTGGCTGAATTGAACGGTGTACTGCTGGCCGGCTTACTGCTGACCGGTGATCTAACGCCCAACCCCAGCATTATGGATATCGGTGAGCGCGCCCTTAAAGGCGGCTTGCCGGTGATGAGCGTACCGACTGGTTCATACGATACTGCCTACAATCTGACTCGTTTATACAAAGGCATCCCCATCAGTGATACCGAGCGTGCGAAAGCCGTAACCGAGTACATTGCTGGCCAGCTGGATCAAGACTGGTTAGCTGCGCGCTGCAGCACTGTGCGCCAACTGCTTTTATCGCCACCGGCCTTCCGTCACCAACTGGTGAAGCGCGCGCAACAAGCCAATAAGCGCATTGTATTACCTGAAGGTAATGAGCCGCGTACCATTCAAGCGGCAGCGATTTGCCAAAAGCGCGGTATTGCACGCTGTGTACTTTTGGCTAAGCCTGAAGAAGTGCATGCAATTGCTAAAGCGCAAGGGATTGAGCTACCTGCTGATTTAGAAATTATTGATCCAGAGTCCATCCGTCAGCGCTTTATCGCACCGATGGTTGAGCTGCGTAAAGATAAAGGTCTTACGCCGCAACTGGCCGCTGTGCAACTGGAAGATACTGTCGTTCTAGCCACCATGATGCTGGCCGAAGACGAAGTGGACGGTTTGGTGTCTGGTGCGGTACACACCACCGCCAGCACTATTCGCCCTGCGTTGCAGTTACTCAAAACCGCACCGGGCTACAACCTAGTCTCATCAGTCTTCTTTATGCTGCTGCCTGACCAAGTACTGGTCTACGGTGACTGCGCAGTGAATCCTGACCCAACTGCAACTGAGCTGGCCGAAATTGCTTTGCAAAGTGCTGAGTCCGCGCAAGCCTTTGGTATCGACCCGCGTGTCGCTATGATCAGTTACTCAACAGGTGACTCAGGTACTGGCGCAGAAGTGGAAAAAGTGCGTGAAGCAACCCGTATTGCGCGCGAACGTAATCCTAATATGCCGATCGACGGTCCGCTGCAGTATGACGCCGCCAGCATCGAAAGCGTTGGGCGCTCAAAAGCACCTGACAGCTTAGTCGCAGGTCGTGCCACTGTGTTTATCTTCCCTGACTTGAACACAGGTAACACCACCTACAAAGCTGTACAACGCAGTGCCAACGTCATCAGTGTTGGTCCTATGTTGCAAGGTTTACGCAAGCCCGTGAATGACTTATCACGCGGTGCTTTGGTCGATGACATCGTTTTCACCATCGCGCTCACTGCCATTCAGGCTGCCAACCAGCCACAGTAATACACCGCTCAGAGTCACTGTCGCAGTCAGCGCAGTGACTCTTGAGTCTCAGGTAACACTTGCACTCCCCCGCTAAAACTATAACCATACCCAGATATTTTTCTATATATGTGCTGCGCTGTGCGCATTATCTTGAGGTATCGCTTTATGCTGCACTTTCTTCCGCCGTTGTTACGCGGCATTATTGCCTCACTACTGCTGGTGATAAACACCTTGTTTTGGTGTTGGCCGCTGTTTATCTGCGCTCTACTTAAAGTCGTTTTACCCTTCACCCCCATACAACGCAGCCTACGCTTTATCATGCATTGGATTGCTGAAGCGTGGATTAGCGTGAACTCGTTTTGGATGCGTTTAGTGCAACCTATTGAATGGGATGTACAAGGCTTAGAAAAACTCGATCTGACCCACTCTTGGTTAGTCACCAGTAACCACCAAAGCTGGGTGGATATTCTTGCTTTGCAACACCAATTTAACCGTCGCCTACCTTTCTTAAAGTTCTTTCTCAAGAAGGAGCTGATTTGGGTGCCGGTGATTGGTTTGTGCTGGTGGGCGCTGGAGTTTCCCTTTATGAAACGCTACAGCAAAGCTTACTTAGCCAAGCACCCTGAAAAACAAGGCCAAGATTTAGCTACCACGCGCAAGGCCTGTGAGCGCTATAAAACTAACCCTGTGTCGGTATTTAACTTTCTCGAAGGCACACGTTTCACCCAAGAAAAACACGACCAGCAACAGTCACCCTTCCAGCATTTACTCAAACCCAAGGCTGGCGGTATTGCTTTTGTACTGGACGCTATGGGTGAGCAACTACAAGGTTTAGTCAACGTCACACTGTATTACCCACAAGGTAAACCGACACTCTGGGACTTGCTCAGCGGGCAGATTAAACGCATTGTGATGCGCGTTGAAATCACCGAGATCCCACAGCAATTTATCGGTAAAAGTTACGATCAAGACATGGACTACCGCGCCGAATTTCAAGACTGGGTTAATCAGATGTGGCACGAGAAAGATCAGCAACTGTCTGATTTGATTGCTGCGCAACGCGCTAAAGAATCGCACTAAATAAAGCCCTGCAACCATAGTCGATAGCGCGCGACTGTCCGTTAGGCAGCGATGCGCGCTATACTTACCGGATTATTAAAATATTTACACTGTGTGCTCGAGCTGTTGAGCACACTTGCTGTTGATTGATACACACCGAGACCGCTGGTTCAAAGCACTTGATGTTCCCGTCCGATGAGAGGAGCGTTTCATGACCGTTATTAAGCAAGATGATGTAATTCAAAGCGTCGCCGATGCCTTACAATTTATTTCTTATTACCACCCGCTCGACTTTATTGAAGCTATGCACGCCGCTTATGAGCGTGAAGAATCTGCTTCAGCTAAAGACGCCATCGCACAAATCCTGATTAACTCACGTATGAGTGCCACCGGCCATCGTCCAATGTGCCAAGACACCGGCATCGTGACTGTGTTTGTCCGTGTGGGTATGAACGTGCGCTGGGATGACGCCACCATGGGCGTTGAAGAGATGATTAACGAAGGTGTGCGCCGCGCGTACAACTTGCCTGAGAACGTCCTGCGCGCCTCTATTTTGGCTGACCCAGCCGGTGCCCGTCGCAACACCAAAGACAACACCCCAGCGGTGATTCACTACTCCATCGTGCCAGGTGATACTGTTGAATTTGATGTCGCAGCGAAAGGCGGCGGCTCAGAAAACAAAGCTAAAATGGCCATGCTTAACCCCTCCGACTCCATCGTGGATTGGGTACTGAAAACTGTTCCTGAAATGGGTGCGGGCTGGTGTCCACCGGGTATGCTCGGCATAGGTATTGGCGGTACTGCAGAAAAAGCTGCAGTGATGGCCAAAGAAGTGCTGATGGAATCCATCGACATCCATGAACTGCAAGCACGCGGCGCACAAACCCGTGCCGAAGAACTGCGTTTAGAGCTGTTTGAAAAAGTGAATCAGCTGGGTATTGGTGCACAAGGTTTAGGTGGTCTGACGACCGTACTTGATGTGAAAATCATGGATTATCCAACCCACGCGGCATCACTGCCGGTGTGCATGATTCCAAACTGTGCTGCCACCCGTCACGCGCACTTTGTACTGGACGGTTCAGGCCCTGCAGTACTGGAAGCACCATCACTCGATGCGTACCCAGATATCGTTTGGGAAGCGGGTCCAACGGCGCGTCGTGTCAATCTCAACACCATCACGCCAGAAGATGTACAAAGCTGGAAGCCTGGTGAAACTATACTGCTTAACGGCAAGATGTTTACCGGCCGTGATGCGGCGCACAAGCGCATGGTGGACATGCTCAACAACGGTGAAGAATTACCGGTTGATCTCAAAGGTCGCTTTATCTATTACGTCGGCCCTGTAGATCCAGTCGGCGAAGAAGTTGTTGGACCTGCTGGCCCAACTACCGCCACACGTATGGATAAATTCACCCGTCAAATCCTCGAAAGCACAGGCTTACTGGGTATGATTGGTAAATCTGAGCGTGGCCCTATCGCTATTGATGCGATTAAAGATCACAAAGCAGTCTATCTGATGGCTGTGGGCGGCGCGGCCTACTTAGTGGCACAAGCCATTAAGAAGTCTCGTGTAGCGGCATTCCCAGAGCTGGGCATGGAAGCTATCTACGAGTTTGACGTGGTAGATATGCCCGTCACAGTAGCAGTGGATACTTCCGGCGAATCAGTGCACATCACCGGTCCTGCTCTGTGGAAGAAAAAGATTGCCGAGAGCTTGGCGGTTGAAGTTAAATAACCCCTCAGTTCAGTTGCATCAAGGCCGAGACAGAGTTCTCGGCCTTTTTATTTATACATACCCCTTTTCTACCTGAGAGACTGACAATGAGTCTGGCAGGATAGAAAACAGAATTTTGTGAGTCTCTTGTGGCCAATCGTCGTTACAGTTGTATCGCTTTAAGCAACCCCAAATCGCCGACCAATGTTGGCTCCATTATGCGTGCGGCAGGCTGTTACAGCGTCAATAGCGTCTTCTATACCGGCACCCGTTACGATCGTGCCAAAGATTTTATTACCGACACCAAAAAAGTGCACCAAGACGTGCCGCTGATTAACATTGACGATTTACGCAAAATCTTACCGCTGGGCTGCACACCGGTAGCGATTGAATTGGTAGAAGGCGCGCGCCCTTTACCTGAATACACCCACCCTGACCGCGCGCTGTATATCTTTGGCCCCGAAGATGGTTCGCTGGATAAAGAGATTCGTGACTGGTGCACTGACGTGGTGTATATCCCCACTAATGGCTGCATGAACTTGGCTGCAACAGTCAACGTAGTGCTCTATGACCGTTTAGCCAAAGGCTTAAACACTAAGTCAGGCCCGTTGTTTAAATAAGCCCCGCAGTACCATTGTCGCAGCCATGACTTTATCGCAGACCATAAAAAACGGCTTGAGCACGGCGTTTTCACCCTGCTCAAGCCGTTTATGCACAGAAGAAGTTATAGTTTGCGATTAAACTCAGCAATTTCTTCTTCGGCTTTTTCTTTAGTCACGCCATAGCGCTCTTGCAGCTTACCCGCGAGATATTGACTGTGGCCTTCCATTACATCCATATCATCGTCGGTGAGTTTACCCCAACGCGTTTTGATTTGACCTTTAAGCTGTTTCCACTTGCCTTCAAAAATATCAGAATTCATAAAGCACCTCAGAAAAAATTAAAATGTCATCAATAGCGATCAAGGAGTGTTTAGCGACTGGTTTTTAGGCCGTCCGCTGCAACATTTTTCACGCCTTTAACGTTTTCTGCTTTGCTAATAGCAAGATCGCGCTCAGCTACAGTAGGTACTTCACCTGACAGCGCAACTACGCCATCCACGGTCTCTACTTTAATATCTAAGCCGCTGATATTCACATTACTTAAAAAGACTGATTTAACTTTACTGGTGATCCAAGTATCGGATACCGCTTCCTGTGCTTCTGCCATCGTATCATTGGCCACTGCGTGTGTTAACGGCATACCCAATAGGGCCGTGAAGACTGCAAGACCTGCGTATTTGCGGGCTAATGTTTTCATAATTATATACTCCGTACAAATTAGCGTTAAGGTGCACTTACGTTTAAATAAGCACACTTAGTTGACGGAGCTATACGTTATTTGTTCAGAGTAGCCGACGAGCGGTCAGCAGATTTTTTCAGTGGCTTAGGAAACTTACGCAAACGCCAGGCCGGCCATAACGCCAATAAAAAGGCAAAACCCAGCAGTATAAATGTACGTTCAAATGCGACAGTTTCAGCAGCAAAATCGCCACCTAATGACTGATGCTGCCACTCTAAAAACACAGTTAATAAGTTGATACCAAAAGCGCCACCCAACTGGCGTACAAAGGTCACAGCGCCTGCGCCATAGGGCAATTCATCGACCGTTAAACTATCAAGGGATGCAGTACTCAGCGCTGGCATAATCAAGCCAATACCCATACGTCCTAACGCAGCAATAACACACAGCCAAAAGAAGCCGCTACTGGCGCCCCAAATGCCGTACCAAATCGAAGAGAAAGCAAACAAAAACAAGCCAATACACAGCAACCAAACAATGGCAATGCGATCACATAACCAGCCACTGGCAAAGGATGCCAGCCCCAACAAAATACCTGCAGGCAGCAATAAAACACCCGCATGCCCAGCGCTGTAACCGCTAATGGTTTGCAGATACAAGGGAATTAAATAAGTCGAACCATATAGACCCAAACCCAGAGCAAGCGCTACCCAACTGGCCCGTCGAAAGGCTGCGAGACGCCATAAACGTAACGATAAAATAGGTTTTTTACTATTGAGCGTACGACGGAAAAAGATAAAACTGCAGACCACTGTGGTGACCACTAAGGCCGAAACCCGCCAATCGCCCCAAGCATAGCGCTGCGCCTCTGAAATCGCGGCCAAACCAGCAAAGATAGCAGTGGTCAGCATCACAAAGGACAGCACATCCAAACGCTTAGCCTTGGGATTGCTCTCATCCGGCAGCAACCAATGCCCCGCCACCATCAGCACCACACACACAGGTAAAGGCAGCCAGAAAGCTGACATCCAACCAAAATGGTCAATTAGGTAGCCGCCTACAGTAGGGCCAATACTCGGGGCAATCATCAAGCCGAGCCCATACACGCCCAAGGCCGTCCCGCGCCCACCACCGGCATAGACACGAAAAATCAACACTGTAGCTAAGGGCTGGATAATTCCCGCAGAAGCACCTTGTAAGATGCGCAGAATAATCAATTGCCAACCTGCAGTGGCCAGCAATGCGGCAACCGAACACACTACAAATAAACCAATACTGATCTGCACGGTAATGCGCGAACCAAACTTAGCCTGCGCCCAAGCGGCCAACAACAACCCTGCCGTCATAGCGGCTAAAAAGCCAGTCGCGAGCCACTGCGCCATGGGACGCCCCATCGCAAACTCATCCATGATGGCTGGTAAGGCCACGTTAATACTGGTCGAGGACAACACCATGACCATACTGCCAAGCATCAGTACACCCAGCAGCCAAACACGATAGAGCGCACCAAAACGCGCATTTAAACTGGCGAGATCATGTTTCATAGGTTTTTTCTAAATTGGCTAGCATACGCGCATGAATCGCTTGGCACTGCTGGATCTCTTGCTCAGAAATATCAGCAAAAATCTCATGGCGCAATTGAGTGGCAATGGCTTCAATTTTTTCAATGAGTGCTAAGGCGGTACGGGTTAAAGCAATTTTTTTAACACGACGATCTTCTGGATCAATTTGACGCTCAATTAAGTGCTGAGCAGCTAAAGCGTCCAGCAATCGAGCTAAGGTTGGATTTTCCACACCAACACTAGCTGCCAGTTCACCTTGCGTGGGCAGTTCTTTAGCGCGAGCTACATGCAACAAGACTAGCCAACGGGCTTGTGACAAGCCTAAATCAGCTAAACGCCGATCCAGCGCTGCACGCCACGCTCGTGATAAATGCGTGACTTGCATTCCAAAGCGGTGCTGTTCGTACATGGCTACGCAGTCTCCAAGCTAATCTTTAGCTTGCGAAGTATACCAATTTTACAACAACCTGCTAGGACAGAACCTTCGTTTTACAGCACCTAAACGAAGGTTCAGCATAAAGTTACTTAATAACGGTACGCGCAGCCTTTAAATAGACAGGGCCGGCTTTTTTTAGATCATCGCGATTGAAGGTCTCAGAAGCCACGTGCACTTCTTCTAGCGTCTCAGCCAACTCTTCTAAATCGTCATTGATTTTTTCTAGTGCATTTTCCAAAGTGTAGGTCAACTGATGAATTTCAACCAAATCAGCATCGGTTAAATCACCGCTCAAAGCTTTTTCTAAACGCTTGTTGTATTCAGAAAAGTTAGCCACGGCTGTTTGCAGGTCTGGAGATTCGAGTCCTTTAAAATGATCTGGGCGATCATCGGCCATAGCACCACCAGCAACGGCCAAGCTGACTGCTAATACTGCACCTTTGATTACATTTTTCATTTCACTTCCTTAGTCTTGATTAATGTGCGAGCAAATATACCAGACACACATGATAATAACAATCATTACTATTAGCGGTATCCAGCTAGCGCATCAGTCAACACTCTCCCCCACTACAACAAGGGGATTTCTACAGTTCGACAGCCATTCCTGAGCGCAAGAATATTTCCTCACGCAATAAAATTCAGACAAAAAAATACCCCGAACCAGTCGGGGTATTTTTAGCATGATGATCAAGCGACCATCACAGTATGACTACTTAGTGATCCTGTGCGCCTGAGCGACCGATACCTGTCTGACTGCGTACAGTCAGTGCAGTAAAGGCGTCACGCTCTTTGTCAGCACGTGCACTCTTATCAGTGATCGAGAAGAACCAAATCGCAAAGAAAGCTAACGGGATCGAGAAGATACCTGGGTTAGAGAACGGTGTGATTGCTTCAGCGTTACCGAACACATCAACCCAAACAGTTGAACTCAGGACAACCCACATGGTTGCAAACACCAGACCTAAGAAGCCACCGATGGTTGCGCCGCGAGTTGTACATCCGCGCCATGAGATCGACAGTACCAGCACTGGGAAGTTAGCACTTGCTGCAATAGCAAACGCCAAACCAACCATGAAGGCCACGTTTTGATCTTCAAAGATAATACCCAGCAGTACAGCCAAGACACCTAATACTAGAGTAGAGATCTTAGAAATACGCATTTCTTGCTTTTCAGTTGAACGACCACGTGCAATGACGTTGGCGTACAAGTCGTGCGCAATGGCTGCAGCACCGGCCAGAGCCAGACCTGCGACTACTGCGACGATGGTTGCGAAAGTAACTGCAGCCATAAAGCCGAGCAGTAAGCTACCACCCACAGCATTGGACAGGTGTACTGCCGCCATGTTGGTGCCGCCGACCAAGTTTTTCAACATATCAAAGCTGCCATCAGCTGCTACGTTGAAATACTCTGGGTGACGAACCAGTAATGCAACCGCACCGAAACCAATAATAAAGGTTAACAAGTAGAAGTAACCGATAAAGCCACTCGCCCAAATCACAGACTTACGTGCTTCTTTTGCACTCGATACTGTGAAGAAACGCATCAGAATGTGCGGCAGACCTGCAGTACCAAAGGCTAGAGCCAGACCAAGTGACAGTGCGTTCAATGGGTTACCACTCACCAGAGCACCTGGAGCAACTAAGCTCTCTCCGGATGGGTGAACACTCACTGCTTCAGCTAGCAATACATCTGGGTTCCAGTTAAATGCCATCAGCACTAGACCCGCTAACAAGGTACCACCGGCCAGCATCAGAACCGCTTTAATGATTTGTACCCAAGTGGTAGCAGTCATACCGCCGAAGAACACGTAGATCATCATTAAGGTACCGATAATGATCACTGAGATTTTGTACTCAAGACCAAACAGCAGCACGATTAACTTACCCGCACCCACCATTTGTGCAATCAGGTACAGAGCAATAATCAACAATGACGCACTGGCTGCGAGAATACGCATTGGGGTTTGCTCTAAACGGAACGCAGTCACGTCCGCAAAGTTAAAGCGACCCAGGTTACGCAAACGCTCAGCAACCAAGAACATCACCACCGGCCAACCAAAGAGGAAACCAATGGCGTAAATGATGCCGTCAAAACCACTGACGTACACCATACCGGCGATACCAAGGAAAGATGCCGCTGAAATATAGTCACCAGCAATGGCTAAACCATTCTGAAAACCCGTGATACCACCACCTGCGGTATAGAAGTCAGATGTGGTTTGGGTTTTACGCGCTGCCCACCAGGTAATCACCATGGTTCCAGCGATAAACACCAAGAACATGACAATTGCAGACGTATTAGCTTGGCCCGTTGCTGCAAATGCAGGCTGAGCAAACAAGGACAACAGTGCTGTACTTAAGAGAAACTTTTTCATTCTACGTCCCTCATAATCGCATCAAGTAATGGATCAAAAGTTTTGTTGGAAACGTAGGTATAGAGAGCAATCATAATGACCGCACTAAACACAACTAAGATACCCGACAGTACGCCTACGCTCATAGTCCAACCCGCACCAATAGGCTGAGCGAACACTTCTGGCATAAAGGCCAAGGTCAAAATAAATCCAGAGTAGATCGTTAATGCCACAGCAAAAAACGACATACTGATGCGCGTACGGCGCCGTACCAGCTCCACATACTTAGGGTGCTTAAGCACCTTTTCCACAACTGTATCTTGCATACTATTTCTCCTACTCAACCGAGCGTACCCAGTGAGCGTATTTTATTGTTATCACTTACATGCAGGATTCGAACAACACTCAGTGCTGTCAGATATTGAACGTATACATTTATTGTGATTTTTATGTACTTTCTATTTTTAGTTTTGAACTCTGTGCGCATTGAGCACGGCAAACCTCAAAACTCTGACTCCTAGTGTCCCTAGCATAGAGACTGCATCCAGCATTTGAGCAAAAAACTCAGTACTGCCTACATGGGTTGTTAATGTAAAGATTATCGCGCGTACGAATAGCAGACCTTGGTCTAAATTCAGACTATTGTCTCAATAAAAACAATGATTTATGCGCGATAAACGCTCGTTTGAAGTTTTTAGGCCAATTAAATAGCAAACAACCCCAGCGCCGAAGTTTTTTCAGTGCTGAGGTTGTGTGTGTACTCAATCTATATGCAGTGCTGTTAAGTTCTAAAGCGCTCCAGCATATCTTGCAGCGCGCTGGCTAAGCGTGCGACCTCATGACTGGCTTGCGTAGTCTGCATCGCACCATCGGTTGTTTCAGTGGTTAAGTCATTAATAGCAACCACCGAGCGCGTAATCTCTTCGCTCACCGCACTTTGCTCTTCGGCCGCGCTGGCAATTTGTACGTTCATATCATTGATTGTATGGATGGCGCTGACAATCGACTCTAAGCACGCGGTAGTTTTGAGGGTTTGCTCAACACCAGCACGCGCCTGCACACGTCCCGTTTCCATTGCTGCAACAGCTTGCGCAGCACCACTTTGCAAGCGCGCTACCATATCGTTGATTTCTTGGGTTGAGTGCTGAGTGCGCGATGCCAGCGTACGCACCTCATCAGCTACCACCGCAAAACCGCGTCCGGCTTCACCGGCACGCGCTGCTTCAATGGCAGCATTGAGTGCTAACAAGTTGGTTTGATCAGCAATGCTGCGAATCACATCCAAGACACTACCAATATCTTCACTGTCTTTAGCCAGCGCCTCAATCACCGCTGTAGCACTCTCCACACCGGAAGCTAAGCTCTCAATGGCATCAATAGTTTGTAAGGACACGTCACGCCCTAGCGCTGCTTCTTCGTCTGCGTGACGTGCGGCATCGGCAGCCTGACTTGCGCTGCGTGCAACCTCATTGGCCGTGGCATGCATTTCATTCATGGCTGTGGCGACTTGTGAAATTTCATTTTGCTGCTTTTGCATGCTCTCGCTGGTGTTGACCGTGATCACCGAAGTTTCTTCACTGGCCGCAGCTAATTGCTCAGCGGAACGATCCACATCATGCAAAGCAGTTTGAAAGCGCTCACTCATATTATTAAAAGCAATCGCCACATCACGCAGTTCATCCTGCCCTTGGTAGCGTACGCGCACAGTGGTATCACCCGAAGCCATCTGTTCGGAGGCTTCACGCAATAGTTTGACCGCTCGCTGAATACTGGTAATCACCCGCACTGCTAATAAAATAATTAACGCACCGCCTAAGGCCATGACTACAGCAAACAACTTAATGGTTTGCTGGTAGCGTTGCTCACCTTGATTAAACTCTTGCTGCGCGTCATGCATTAAATTATCACTCAGCTGCATCATCACCTCGCGCACCTTACCGATAGCTGGATTAACAGTGGTTAAAATCAGCTGATTAGCGCGGTAATAATTGCCAGTACTAATAGCAGCAAGCACTGGATCAACACCTTGGTGACGCAGCACTTTTACTTGCGCGAGCAGATCTTCAATCAGTTGCTGATCTTTTGCGGAAAAAGTAATGGCATCCAGCATCTCCCAGCCCTGCTTATTACGGGCTTGGCCATTTTTAATCGTCTCGATATGGCGACTGACCGGATGATCATGCAGATCTAAGAAAGATGAATCTGGCGCATGCTGCAGCGCCAGCAACAATTCAGCGCGCGAGCCATTGATATCAGCATAAATAGTATCCAGCACCTTAACGGGTACCATTTTTTCTTGGTATACATCCTCAAGGGCTTGGTTGAGGCTGTTCATACCCATTAAACCCACGGCACCAACCAATATAAAGAGCAAGAACGCAAGGCTCGTAAGCACTATTAAGCGGGCCTTAAATGATATTCTATTGAGCATGCATATTTTCCTTAGCCGCGGTCTTGCAGCACATCAGTTGTGTTTCTAGAGTGTGAGTACGATTTAATATATTGACGACTCGATCTATGTCTTTGCTGCGGTGAAGCTTTGTGCATGCACTGCTTTTAGCGCGTCATAACGCCACAGTGTTGCAGTTATCTGTATCTTTTTCAGCGTTTCAACCAATAACCCATAGCCTTAGATCAAAAAGAACTTAAAGAAGCAATAAATGCGACTTGTACGCTATATCGACCTGCACGATAATAGCCATCTTCTTGATAACGTTTGAGCCAGTATTATTCACCATGAGCGAACTCTTACTGATTGTGGTTAGCGCCATCTTAGTGAACAACTTTGTGTTGGTTCAATTTCTTGGCTTGTGCCCCTTTATGGGCGTGTCCAAGAAAGTCGAAACAGCCATAGGTTTATCACTGGCGACAACTTTTGTCCTGACCTTAGCTTCGATCTGCAGCTACTTACTGCAGCAGTATATTCTAAAGCCTTTTGACCTCGAATTTTTACGCACCATCAGCTTTATTTTAGTGATTGCCGTCGTCGTACAGTTCACTGAAATGGTGGTCAATAAAACCAGCCCGATGCTGTATCGCGTGCTGGGTATCTTCCTACCTTTGATTACTACCAACTGTATCGTCCTCGGCGTGGCAATCTTGAATGCCAATCGCAGTGAATACACATTTATTCAGGCGAGCGTGAACGGTTTTGCTGCCGGCATTGGTTTTTCATTAGTTTTAGTACTGTTTGCGGCGATGCGCGAACGTATTGCCATTGCTGATGTACCCAAACCCTTCCAAGGCGCGGCCATTGGTATGCTGACGGCCGGCTTGATGTCGTTAGCCTTTATGGGCTTTAGCGGTTTAATCAAATTATGAGCATGATCTTGATCGCCGTCGCCGCACTGGTGGCTTTAAGCTTAGTGTTTGGCGCTATCTTAGGTTTTGCTGCGGTGCGCTTTCGCGTGGAAGGCAATCCGATTGCCGAGCAAATCAACGCCCTGCTGCCACAAACCCAGTGCGGCCAATGCGGCTACCCTGGTTGCAAGCCCTACGCCGAAGCTATTGCCGCTGGCGATAAAATCAATAAGTGCCCACCCGGTGGTGAAGCCACTATTCAAGCCTTAGCTGAATTACTGGATGTTGAGCCTGAGCCATTAGACGCGGTGGAAGGCGAAAAGCCGCAAATGGTCGCTTATATCCGTGAAGCCGAATGCATTGGTTGCACCAAGTGTATTCAGGCCTGCCCGGTGGATGCCATTTTAGGCGCAGCCAAACAAATGCACACCGTGATTGTGAGCGAGTGCACCGGTTGTGATTTGTGCGTGGAGCCCTGCCCTGTGGACTGTATTGATATGATTGAAGTGACCGGCACTTTGCAAAGCTGGAAGTGGGATCAACCACTGCCTCCCGGTACTTTAATTGCGACAGATCGGGAGTCTGCCTTATGAGTACTTGGCCTATTTACCCGCTGCGTGGCGGCGTGCATCCAGCACAAAATAAAACCTTATCCAATCAAGTGCCCATTCAGCAGGCACCCTTACCGAAACAGTTGATTGTGCCCTTGTTGCAGCATTTAGGCAGCAGCACTGAAGCGCTGGTCAGCGTGGGCGATCATGTACTCAAAGGTCAATTGATTGCTGACTCTAGCAATCGCATCAGCGCAGCAGTCCATGCACCCAGTTCTGGCACGGTCAGCTTTATTGGCCCGCAGCCTTATCCGCATGCATCTGGGCAACTGTTAGATGCCATTGTGATTGATACCGATGGCTTAGATACTTGGTGCGAACTCGAACCACTGGCTGATTTCACCCAGGCCACAGCGACTGAATTACTGGATAAAGTAAGCCAAGCCGGCATCAGTGGCTTGGGAGGCGCAGGCTTCCCTACAGCCATTAAGCTCTCGCCCAGAGCTGAGCAGCCGATCACTACGCTGATTATCAACGGTACTGAGTGCGAGCCCTATATCACCGCTGATGACACTTTGATGCGCGAAAAAGCCGCGCAACTGATGCTCGGTATCGACATTGTCGTACAGATGCTGCAGCCGAAAAACGTACTGATTGCCATTGAAGACAACAAACCAGAGAGCATCAGCGCGGTACGCAGCGCACTCGGTTCACGCGATTACCAGGTGGTCGAACTGCCGACTATTTATCCGTCCGGCGGTGAGCGCCAGCTGATTCAGATTTTAATGGGCCAAGAAGTACCGGCCAACAAGCTGCCTGCCGAACTGGGCATTCTTTGCCAAAACGTCGGCACTATTGTGGCCGTGCATGATGCCGTGATTAAAGGTCAGCCACTGATCTCGCGGATCACCACGCTAACCGGCCAAGCATTAGCTAAGCCGATGAACGTGGAGTGCTTAATTGGTACGCCTGTAGCTGATCTGCTCGAGTTCGCTGGCTTGCAAGAAGCTCAGCTGGGCCGATTGATTGCCGGTGGCCCGATGATGGGCTTTACGCTGACCAGCACGGCCGCTCCTATTATTAAAACCAGTAACTGCATCTTGGCGGCCACTACTGCTGAATTGCCGCCACCTGCGCCAGCCATGCCCTGCATTCGTTGCGGTGATTGCGCTGAAGTCTGCCCGGCGAGCTTGCTGCCCCAACAGCTGCATTTTTATGCTTTAGGCGAAGACCATGAGCAACTGCAAGCCAACAACCTGTTTGACTGCATTGAATGCGGCGCTTGTGCTTATGTCTGCCCATCCAGCATTCCGCTGGTGCAGTACTACCGTGTGGCAAAAGCCGATATCCGTGAGCAAGAGCAAAAGCTGATTAAAGCTGAACACGCTAAAGAGCGCTTTGAGTTTCGCCAAGAACGTTTACGCTTGGAAGACGAACGCAAAGAAGCTGAGCGCAAGGCCCGCGCGGAGCGTTTGGCTAAATCTAAAGCTGAGCAAGCGAAAAAGGCCGCGCAAGCTGAGGCCGCAGGTGGATCAGCGGCAGTGGCTGACGATGAACTCAAGCGCCTAAAAATCGCGGCCAGCATGGCTTCTGTCGCCTTACGCAAAGCACAAAAACAGTTTGATACGCATGGCACCGATGAGCTTAAGGCACAAATCGATCAGCTAAGCGTGGCTGCCGCACAAGCTAAAGCTGCCTTAGACAAAGCTAGTGCAGCAACACCAGCGGCTAAACCCGTCGCTGACGATGAAATTAAACGCCTGAAAATCGCTGCCAGCATGGCCTCAGTCGCCTTACGTAAAGCGCAAAAGCAATTGGATGAACATGGAACTGACGAACTCAAAGCGCAAGTGGAGCAACTCACAGCCAATGCTGCAGAAGCCAAACAGGCTTTAGATAGCGCCATGACTGCAGCACCAAAAACCGCTGCGCCGGCCACTGCTGACACACCAACTAAACCTGAGCCTAGCCCAGCTGAGCTCGCGTTGAAAAAAGCCAAAATTGATGTCGCCATGAAACGCGCTGCACTGCGTAAAGCTGAACGTAGCGAAGCTGACGCAGAAACCTTAACCGCACTGCAAGCCGAGCTGACCCAAGCAGAACAAGGCTTAGCCAAACTTAATTAATCCGCAGCGCTGATGCAATCACGCGCTGCTT